>NZ_JARUXD010000093.1:0-10415 GCF_030433875.1 Curtobacterium sp. PsM8
CCCCCCCCCCCCCCCCCCCCCGGTCCGCCCCCCCCCCCTGCCCCCATCACGTCGGGGCGGCCGGTAACCCGCGGTCCCGGGCCCCCCCGTCTCCGTCTGTGGTCGCGTCGCGACCGCGGTGGGGGACTAGCGCTGCTTCGACTTCACCGCACGGTCGTCTTCGACGACCGTCCCGACCGCCACGATCGTCGTCGCGAGCCAGGCCACCCAGGTCAGGGCGAGCCGCCAGTCGCGCGGTCCGCGCCTGGACGTCTGCAGCACGCTGTAGCCGCTGATGAGCGAGCCCCACACCGCACCACTGAACATGAACTTCCGCACGGGTTCCTCCTCTTGGTCGTCCTCGCCACGTTACCGGGCGCTACATTGGAGCGCCGCCGGGCGCACAGGGACCTCCGGCACCGAACGAGGAGCCACATCGTGCGCCAAGCAGTCATCGGAGCCGTCCTGCTCGCCGTCGGGGCGGTGTGCGTCGCCCTCGGCCTGTTGCCGCTGCCGGAACTCGGCGCCCTCGCCGCCCGGGTGCTGCCGGTCCTGGGCTTCGTCCTCGGCCTCACCATCGTCTCCGAACTCGCCGCGGACGCCGGCGTCTTCGACCGGCTGGCCGACGTCGCCGCCCGGGTCGGTGGCGGCCGGACCATCGGGCTGTGGGGCGCGGTCGTCGTCCTCGCCGTGGTGTGCACGGTCTTCCTGTCCATCGACACCACCGCGGTGCTGCTCACCCCGATCGTCATCACGCTCGCGCGCCGGGTCGGGCTGCCGCCGATGCCGTTCGCGCTGACCACCGTGTGGCTCGCGAACACCGCGTCCCTGCTGCTGCCGGTGTCGAACCTCACGAACCTGCTCGCCGTCGACAAGATCGGGCTCGACGGGCCGCTGCCGTTCGCCGGCCTGATGGTGTGGGCCGCCCTCGCCGGGGTCGTCGTGCCGTGCGCGGTGCTGCTCGTCGTGTTCCGCCGGTCGCTGTTCGGTCGGTACACGCCGGTCGGGCTGCGGAAGGCGTCCGACCCGGTGTTCTTCTGGGCGGCGTCCGCGGTGCTCGTGGCCCTCGTCGTCGCGCTGACCGCCGGGGTCGAGGTCTGGGTGGCCGCGGTCGCCGCCGCGGTCCTGCTCGTCGTCGTCGCCGCCTTCCGGGCGCCGTCTGAGCTCAAGCCGTCCCGGGTGCCGTGGTCGACGCTCGTCTTCGCCGCCGGGCTCTTCGTCGTCGTCGAGACCCTGCACGCCACCGGCGTCACCGACCCGATCGTGCACGCCCTCGGCGGCGGCACGGGCAGCGGCTCCCTGCTGCTCCTCGGCGGTGCGGGCGCGGTCGCCGCGAACGCGATCGACAACCTGCCCGCCTACCTGGTGCTCGAGCCGGCGGCGGGACACGAGGCCCTGCGGTACGCGGCGCTCCTCGTCGGCGTCAACGCGGGCTGCCTGATCACGCCGTGGGCCTCGCTCGCGACGCTGCTGTGGCACGCCCGACTGACGGCCGAGGGCATCCACCTGTCGTGGGGTCGCTACATCGCGCTCGGCTGCATCGTGGCGCCGCTCACCGTCGTCGCCGGCGTGTTCGCGCTCGCGATCTGATCCCGGCCGGGCCGGGCCTCACAGCCCCCGGGCCGTGCTGGGGCTCACAGCCAGTCGCGGTGCTTGAACGACCGGTAGAGCAGCAGCGACGACGCCACGGTGAGCGCGATCGACGCCCACAGCCCGCTCCAGGCCCCCTCGCCGGGGAACTTCACGTTCTGCCCGAAGAAGCTCGTGATGCCGGTCGGGATCGCGATGATCGCCGCCCAGCTCGTCACCTTCTTCATCACGGTGTTCTGCCGGTTCGACGCCAGGTTGAGGTTCGTGTCGAGGACGCTCGACACCGCGTCCCGCTGCTGGTCGACCGAGTCGGCGATCGACACCAGGTGGTCCTCGACGTCCCGGAAGTAGGGACGGACGCCGTCGATGATCGTCTCGGCGTCGCCGTGCAGCAGTGAACCGACGCTGTCCCGGGTCGGGACGACCAGCCGGCGGAGCACCCCGAGCGCCTTGCGCAGGCGGAAGGAGCGGCGCTGGATCTGCTGCTCGCGCGGGTCGCCGGTCTCGAACAGGTCGTCCTCGAGTGCGTCGATGTCCCGCTCGATGGTCTCGAGGACGCTCGTGGCGTGGTCGACGACGGCGTCGAGCAGCCCCCAGAGCAGCCAGGGCACACCGTGGTCGGCCAGGTCGCTGTTCGCGTCCCACCGGCGCTGGACGGCCGCGGTGTCGAAGTCGGCGCCGTGGATCGTGACGAGGGCGTGCTTCGTGACGAAGGCCTTCACCTCGTGGGTGACGATCGCGCCGTCCTTCCCCGGACCGTGGGCGTCGTAGACCACCAGGAACAGGCTGTCCCGGTACCGGTCGAGCTTCGGCCGCTGCCCGCTCTCGACGGCGTCCTCCACCGCGAGGACGTGGATGCCGAGTTCTTCCTGGACCTGTTCGAGGTCCGAGGCCTGCGGATCGGTGAAGTCGATCCAGACGAAGGCACCGTCGCGGGCGACGAGGTCCGAGACCTGCTCCACGGGGAAGTCCCGCTCCGCCGACGAACCGTCCTGCCAGCAGCGCGTGCTCACCATGGGGCAGAGCCTAGTGACGGTGCGCTGCGTGCCGGACCCGGCCCCGGGCCTCCCGGTCGGGCACGGGTGAACGTCCCCTCAGCCCGGCCACCCGCGCGCTGGTAGTTTCGGTGCCGACGCCCCGGCAGGCCGCCGGGCAGGAACGGAGCACCCGCCACCCATGCCCGCAGACCGCACCGACAGCACGCGCTACGCCTTCGTCGTCGCCTCCAACCGCCTCCCCGTGGACCGCGTCGTCGAGGACGACGGAACCGAGGGCTGGCGGCACTCGCCGGGCGGCCTCGTCACCGCACTCGAGCCGGTGATGCGGGCGAACGACGGAGCCTGGGTCGGATGGGTCGGGCAGCCGGACGTCACCGTCGAGCCGTTCGACAACGAGGGCATCCACATCGTCCCGGTGCCGCTCAGCGCCGACGACGTGCAGGAGTACTACGAGGGCTTCAGCAACGACACGCTCTGGCCGCTCTACCACGACGTCATCGAGCACCCGAGCTACCACCGTGACTGGTGGAACGCCTACAAGCGCGTGAACCAGCGCTTCGCGGAGCAGATCGCCGAGATCGTCGAGCAGGACGGCATCGTCTGGGTGCAGGACTACCAGTTGCAGCTCGTGCCGGCGCTGCTCCGTGCGCTCCGTCCCGACCTGACCATCGGCTTCTTCAACCACATCCCGTTCCCGCCGGTCGGCATCTACGCGCAGCTGCCGTGGCGCGCCCAGATCCTCGACGGCCTGCTCGGCGCCGACGTGATCGGGTTCCAGCGCCAGGACGACGCCAGCGACTTCCTCCGCGCGGTCCGGCACATCAAGGGCTACACGACCAAGGGCTCCACGGTGGACGTGCCCGTCGACGACCCGAAGGCGCCGCGCAGCCGCAAGGGCATCACGGTCCGGCACGTCGAGGCCCGCCACTTCCCGATCTCGATCGACGCCGAGAGCTTCGAGGAGATCGCCCGACGGCCCGAGGTGCAGCAGCGCGCCAAGGAGATCCGTGACGGTCTCGGCAACCCGAAGACCGTCCTGCTCGGTGTCGACCGACTCGACTACACCAAGGGGATCCGGCACCGCATCAAGGCGTTCGGTGAACTGGTGGAGGACGGCCGTCTGGCGGTGGAGGACGCCGCGCTCATCCAGGTCGCCAGCCCGAGCCGCGAACGGGTCGACACGTACCGGATGCTCCGCGACGAGATCGAGCTCAGCGTCGGTCGCATCAACGGCGACCTCGGCGTGATCGGCCACCAGCCGATCTCGTACCTGCACCACGGGTACCCGAGAGAGGAGATGGTCGCGCTGTACCTGGCGGCCGACATCATGCTCGTCACCGCCCTCCGCGACGGCATGAACCTCGTCGCGAAGGAGTACGTCGCGTCCCGCCACGACAACGACGGCGTCCTGATCCTGTCCGAGTTCGCCGGTGCCGCCGACGAGCTCAAGCAGGCCGTGATCGTCAACCCGCACGACATCGGGGCGCTCAAGGACTCGATCCAGCGCGCCATCGAGATGCCGCGTCGCGAGCGGTCGACCCGGATGCGTGCGCTCCGCAAGCGCGTGAAGGACAACGACGTGGCCCGGTGGTCGCGCTCGTTCCTCGAAGCCCTGGACCGGCACGCACCGAAGGGCGCCCAGATCGACCCGGAATCGGTCGAACAGGGCGAGCCGCACCGCGAGGCCCAGACCGACGGCACGTCGATCTTCGACCAGGACGCACAGAAGGCCCGCGCCGCCGAGGACACCCGGGAGGACCGTGATGCCTGACCAGACGACGGACGGCGGTCTCGTGGCGGCCCTCGAGACGCTCGCGGCTGCGCCGCGACTGCTCGTGGCGCTCGACTTCGACGGCACGCTCGCGCCCTTCGCCGACGACCCGTCCCAGGTCGGCGCGCTGCCCGGCAGCTGGGCGGCGGTCCTGACCCTGCAGCGGGCCCGCGACACCGAGGTCGTGCTCGTCTCCGGGCGACCGCTCGGCAGTCTGGCCGCGGTGTCGCACGCGCCCGAGGGCATGGCGCTGATCGGTTCGCACGGCGTCGAGTGGCGGGTCGACGGCCACGACGAGGACGCCCTCACCCCGGACGAGACGGCCCGGGTGGCCCGCATCGGTGCGGCGCTCGACGAGGTCGGTGCCCGGCACCCGGGCGTCGTCATCGAGCACAAGCCCGCCGGCCACGGCGTGCACACCCGACGGGTGAGCGCCGACGAGGCGGCGGCCACGAACGCCGAGGCCAGCCGGGCGGCGCACGACGCCGACGCCGACGTGCTCGAGCGCGGTGGCAAGGACATCCTCGAGTTCGCCGTGCGCCACGTCACGAAGGGCGACGCGATCGAGCGACTGCGTGCCCTCCGCGGTGCGGACGCGGTGTTCTTCGCGGGTGACGACGTCACGGACGAGGACGCCTTCCGGGTGCTCCACGACGGCGACGTCGGCGTGAAGGTGGGGGAGGGCGAGACCCTCGCCACCCATCGCGTCGCCGACCCGGCAGGGCTGACCGACGTCCTCAAGCAGCTGGCGCGAGCGCGGGCGACCCGCTGACCCGGCCACGGGCCTCCCGTCGGGCCGGTTCGCACGACCGGTGTCTTGGAGGACCATCAGGCAGAACAGCATGCGGACGCATGGTGTTGCGCCATTGGTATCCCAAACGGTCCTAGACTCTGGACATGCCTGACATCGACGTGAAGCCGCGCAGCAGGGTCGTCACCGACGGGATCGAAGCAACCACTTCGCGTGGCATGCTGCGGGCCGTCGGGATGGGCGACGAGGACTGGGAGAAGCCGCAGATCGGCATCGCCTCGTCCTGGAACGAGATCACCCCCTGCAACCTGTCCCTCGACCGACTCGCCCAGGGCGCCAAGGAAGGCGTGCACGGCGGCGGCGGCTACCCGCTGCAGTTCGGCACCATCTCGGTGTCCGACGGCATCTCGATGGGCCACGAGGGCATGCACTTCTCCCTCGTCTCGCGCGAGGTCATCGCGGACAGCGTCGAGACGGTCGTCAACGCCGAGCGCCTCGACGGCACTGTCCTCCTCGCCGGCTGCGACAAGTCGCTCCCCGGCATGCTGATGGCCGCCGCGCGCCTCGACCTGGCGAGCGTCTTCCTCTACGCCGGATCGGTCATGCCGGGCTACGTGAAGCAGGCCGACGGCTCGATGAAGGAAGTCACGATCATCGACTCCTTCGAGGGCGTCGGCGCCTGCAAGGCCGGCACCATGAGCGAGGCCGAGCTCAAGAAGATCGAGTGTGCGATCGTCCCCGGCGAAGGTGCCTGTGGCGGGATGTACACCGCGAACACGATGGCGAGCCTGGCCGAGGCGCTGGGCATGTCGCTGCCCGGGTCCGCCGCGCCGCCCAGCGCCGACCGTCGCCGCGACTACTACGCGCACCGGTCCGGCGAAGCCGTCGTGAACATGCTCCGCCTGGGGCTGACCGCCCGCGACGTCCTGACGCGCGAGGCGTTCGAGAACGCGATCACCGTGCTCATGGCACTCGGTGGCTCGACGAACGCCGTGCTGCACCTGCTCGCGATCGCGCACGAGGCCGAGGTCGAACTGTCCCTCGACGACTTCAACCGCATCGGCTCGAAGGTCCCGCACCTGGCCGACATGAAGCCCTTCGGACGCTTCGTGATGAAGGACATCGACCAGCAGGGTGGCATCCCGGTCGTCATGAAGGCGCTGCTCGACGCGGGCCTGCTGCACGGCGAGTGCATTACCGTGACGGGCAAGACCGTCGCCGAGAACCTGGCCGAGATCGATCCGCCGGAGCTCGACGGCGAGGTGTTCCGGAAGATCGACAACCCGATCCACGCCACCGGTGGCCTGACGATCCTGCAGGGCTCGTTCGCTCCCGAGGGTGCCGTCGTGAAGACCGCCGGCTTCGACGCCGACGTGTTCGAGGGCCCGGCCCGTGTGTTCGACCGCGAGCGTGCCGCGATGGACGCCCTCACCGAGGGGCGCATCCAGAAGGGCGACGTCATCGTCATCCGCTACGAGGGCCCCAAGGGCGGACCCGGCATGCGCGAGATGCTGGCCATCACCGCGGCCATCAAGGGCGCGGGCCTCGGCAAGGATGTACTACTCTTGACCGACGGTCGATTCTCAGGCGGCACAACCGGCCTCTGCATCGGCCACATCGCACCGGAAGCCGTGGACGCAGGTCCAGTGGCGTTCGTGCGCGATGGCGACCGCATCCGTGTCGACATCCCCGCTCGCTCGCTCGACCTACTGGTCGACCCCGCCGAGTTGGAAGCCCGCCGTGACGGCTGGGCCCCGCTGCCCCCGCGCTACACCCGCGGAGTCCTCGCGAAGTACGCCAAGCTCGTCCAGTCCGCTGCCCTCGGCGCGGTCACGGGCTGACGTCGACACCCGCACCATCGCCATCCCTCCAGGCAAGGAACCCTTCATGCCCACGGAAGCCACACCGCGCTCCGCTGCCGGAGCCCGTCGATCGCCCGAGGTCCTTACCGGCTCGGGCGCCGTGCTCCGCACGCTCGAGCACCTCGGGATCACCGACGTCTTCGGTCTGCCCGGCGGCGCGATCATCCCGTTCTACGACGAGCTCATGGCGTCGACGACGATCCGCCACATCCTGGTCCGTCACGAGCAGGGCGCCGGTCACGCCGCCGAGGGCTACGCGTCCTCGTCCGGCAAGGTCGGTGTCGCGATCGCCACGTCCGGTCCCGGTGCGACGAACCTCGTCACCGCCATCGCCGACGCCTACATGGACTCGGTGCCGTTCATCGCGATCACCGGCCAGGTGTTCTCGACGCTGATGGGCACCGACGCGTTCCAGGAAGCCGACATCGTCGGCATCACGATGCCGATCACGAAGCACTCCTTCCTGGTCACGAAGCCCGAGGACGTCCCGGCGACCCTCGCGGCGGCGCACCTCATCGCGACGACCGGACGACCCGGCCCGGTGCTGGTGGACATCACCAAGGACGCCCAGCAGAAGTCGGCGCCGTACATCTGGCCCCCGAAGCTCGACCTGCCCGGCTACCGCCCGGTGACGAAGGCACACGGCAAACAGATCACCGCGGCGGCGCAGCTCCTGGCCGAGTCGTCGCGCCCGGTGCTCTACGTCGGCGGCGGCGTGATCCGCTCCGGTGCCTCCGCCGAGCTCCTGGCGTTCGCCGAGGCCACCGGCGCCCCGGTCGTCACGACGCTGATGGCCCGCGGTGCCTTCCCCGACTCGCACGCGCAACACCTCGGCATGCCCGGCATGCACGGCACGGTGCCCGCGGTCCTCGGGCTGCAGGAGAGCGACCTCATCATCGCGCTCGGCGCCCGCTTCGACGACCGCGTGACCGGCAAGGTCGACGACTTCGCACCGGACGCCAAGGTCGTGCACGTCGACATCGACCCGGCCGAGATCTCGAAGATCCGCTACGCCGACGTCCCGATCGTCGGCGACGCGAAAGAGGTGCTCGTCGACCTGGTGGCGGCGTGGGCCGACGTACCGGTCGACCAGCGGGCCTCCACGGCCGACTGGTGGGCGCACCTCAACCAGCTGCTCGAGGACTTCCCGCTCGGGTACACCGAGCCGACCGACGGGCTGCTCGCCCCGCAGGCGATCATCAAGCGCATCGGCGAGATGACCGGACCGGAGGGCGTCTTCGCCTCGGGCGTCGGCCAGCACCAGATGTGGTCGGCGCAGTTCATCCAGTACGAGCGTCCGAACGCCTGGCTCAACTCCGGCGGCGCCGGCACGATGGGCTACTCGGTCCCGGCCGCGATGGGCGCCAAGGTGGCCCAGCCCGACCGCGTCGTCTGGGCCATCGACGGTGACGGCTGCTTCCAGATGACCAACCAGGAACTCGCGACCTGCGTCATCAACGACATCCCGATCAAGGTCGCGATCATCAACAACTCGTCGCTCGGCATGGTGCGCCAGTGGCAGACGCTGTTCTACGACGGCCGCCACTCGTTCACCGACCTGCAGACCGGCCACGGCACCCGTCGGGTCCCGGACTTCGTGAAGCTCGCCGACGCCTACGGTGCGCTCGGGATCCGGGTCGAGAAGCCGGAGGAGGTCGACGCGGCGATCCAGCTCGCGCTCGACACCAACGACCGCCCGGTGGTCATCGACTTCGTGGTCAGCCGCGACTCGATGGTCTGGCCGATGGTCCCGCAGGGGATCGGCAACTCGTCCATCCAGTACGCCCGCGACCTCGCCCCGACGTGGGACGACGAGGACGCCGACATGACGGGGGAGCCCGCATGAGCCACGTCCTGTCCCTCCTGGTCGAGGACAAGCCGGGTCTGCTGACCCGTGTCGCCGGGCTCTTCGCCCGTCGCGGCTTCAACATCGAGTCCCTGGCCGTCGGCAACACCGAGGTGGACGGCCTGAGCCGCATCACCGTGGTGGTCGACGTCGAGGACCTCCCGCTCGAGCAGGTGACGAAGCAGCTCAACAAGCTCGTCAACGTCATCAAGATCGTGGAGCTCGACTTCCCCCAGTCGGTGCAGCGCGAACACATGCTCGTCAAGGTGCGGGTCGACAACCAGACCCGGTCCGCGGTGCTCGACGCCGTGACGCTCTTCCGGGCGCAGGTCGTCGACGTCGCCACCGACTCGCTCGTCGTCGAGGTGACCGGTGATCCCGGCAAGATCCAGGCGATCCTGCGCGTGCTCGAGCCCTACGGCATCAAGGAGCTGGCGCGCGCCGGGCTCCTGGGCATGGGCCGTGGACCGAAGAGCATCACCGACCGAGTGCGCTGAGCACCGGTCGCCCCAGACACCCCACAACCAAGGAGACCACGCACCGTGACTGACATCGTGTACGACGCTGACGCCGACCTGAGCCTCATCCAGGGCAAGAAGGTCGCCGTCATCGGCTACGGCTCGCAGGGCCACGCCCACGCCCTGAACCTCCGCGACTCCGGCGTCGAGGTCAAGATCGGCCTCAAGGAGGGCTCGAAGAGCCGCCAGAAGGCCGAAGAGGCCGGCTTCGAGGTCCACACGCCCGCCGAGGCCACCAAGTGGGCCGACGTCGTCGTCATCCTCGCGCCGGACCAGGTCCAGCGCATCGTCTACAAGGACGACATCGCCCCGAACCTCAAGCAGGGTGCGACCCTCGTCTTCGGGCACGGGTTCAACATCCGCTTCGGCTACATCGAGGCCCCCGAGGGCGTCGACGTGTCGCTCGTCGCCCCGAAGGGCCCGGGCCACACGGTCCGTCGCGAGTACGAAGCCGGCCGTGGCGTCCCCGTCATCGTGGCAGTCGAGGTCGACGCCTCCGGCAGCGCGTGGGACCTCGCCTGGTCGTACTCGAAGGCCATCGGTGGTCTGCGCTCCGGCGGCATCAAGACGACCTTCACCGAGGAGACCGAGACCGACCTGTTCGGCGAGCAGGCCGTCCTCTGCGGTGGTACCTCGCAGCTGATCCAGTACGGCTTCGAGACCCTGGTCGAGGCCGGGTACCAGCCGCAGATCGCCTACTTCGAGGTCCTGCACGAGCTCAAGCTCATCGTCGACCTGATCTGGGAGGGCGGCCTCACCAAGCAGCGCTGGTCGATCTCCGACACGGCCGAGTTCGGCGACTACGTCTCCGGCCCGCGTGTGATCTCGCCCGACGTCAAGGAGAACATGAAGGCCGTCCTCGCGGACATCCAGAACGGTGCCTTCGCGAAGCGCTTCATCGAGGACCAGGACGCCGGCGCGCCGGAGTTCACCGCCCTCCGCGAGAAGGGCGAGGGTCACCCGGTCGAGGCGACCGGCCGTGAGCTCCGCAAGCTCTTCGCGTGGAAGCAGGGCGACTCGGACTACGTCGACGGTTCGGCCGCGCGGTAGTCTGCCTGAGACAAGCTCGACCCGCGAGGCGGCGGTGCACTGCACCGCCG
>NZ_JARUXD010000094.1:0-10251 GCF_030433875.1 Curtobacterium sp. PsM8
GGGGGCCCCCCCCCGGTGGGGGGGGGGGGGGGGGCCCCCCCCCCCCCCCCCCCCCCCCCCCCGCCGGCCGGGGGGGGCCCCGGGTTCCTGTTGTGCGTGGCCGGAGCGCGCCGGCGGGCGCGGCCGGGCTCCGCGGACGGGGCTCCGGCGGGCTACGCGGCCTCGGGCGTCAGACGCTCGCGGACGACCTCGGCGAGCTCCTCGGCGACGCGCTGAGCGTCCTCCTGCGACGCGGCCTCGACCATGACGCGGACGACCGGCTCGGTACCGGAGGGACGCAGCAGCACCCGGCCGGTGTCACCGAGCGCCTGGGTCGCCGCAGCGATCGCGTCCTGCACGCCCTGGTCCTGCAGGCCGTGCCGGTCGACGCCCTTGACGGCGAGCAGCACCTGCGGGAACACGGTCATGCACGCGGCGAGCTCGCCGAGCGACTTGCCGGTGCGCGCCATCTCGGCGACGAGGTGGAGGCCCGTCAGGACCCCGTCACCCGTCGTCGCGAAGTCGTTGAAGATGATGTGACCGGACTGCTCGCCACCGAGCGAGTAGCCGCCCTCGTTCATCTTCTCGAGCACGTAGCGGTCGCCGACGCCGGCCTCGATCACGGTGATGCCCGCGTCCGCCATCGCCCGCTTCAGCCCGAGGTTCGACATCACCGTCGCGACGAGGGTGTCGTCGACCAGTCGGCCGCGTTCCTTGAGGGACAGCGCGAGGATCGCCATGATCTGGTCACCGTCCACCGCGTTGCCCTCGGCGTCCACGGCCAGGCACCGGTCCGCGTCGCCGTCGTGGGCGATGCCGACGTCGGCCCCGGCCTCGAGGACGGCGCGTGCCAGGTTGTCGATGTGGGTCGAGCCGACCCCGTCGTTGATGTTGATGCCGTTCGGGTCGGCACCGATCAGCGTGACCTTCGCGCCCGAGTTCACGAAGACCTCGGGCGAGACACCGGACGCAGCCCCGTTGGCGCAGTCGAGCACGACGTGGATGCCGTCGAGCCGGTGCGGCAACGTGCCGAGCAGGTGCACGACGTAGCGGTCCTCGGCGTCGGCGAACCGCGTGATGCGACCCACCTCGGCGCCCGTGGGGGTCGGTGCGGACTGGTCGTGCATGGCCGCTTCGATGCGGTCCTCGACCTCGTCCGGCAGCTTGCGCCCACCAGCGGCGAAGAACTTGATCCCGTTGTCCGGCGCGGGGTTGTGCGACGCGGAGATCATCACGCCGAAGTCGGCGTCGATGTCCGCGACGAGGTACGCCGCTGCGGGGGTGGGGATGACCCCGGCGTCGAGGACGTCGACGCCGGCGGAGGCGAGCCCGGCTGCCACTGCGGCACCCAGGAACTCGCCGGAGACGCGCGGGTCGCGCGCCAGCACGGCCTTGGGGCGCGTGCGACCGGACGCTCGTCGAGCGTCCGCATGGTGTCCGTGTGTGAGCACGGCCGCGCTCGCCTGGGCAAGACCCAGTGCGAGCGCGGCCGTCAACTCGCCGTTGGCGAGGCCACGAACGCCGTCGGTACCGAACAGACGCGGCATGCGATCTCCCGCCGTCAGGCGATCAGCGCTTCGAGAACTGCGACGCCTTGCGGGCCTTCTTGAGACCGGCCTTCTTGCGCTCGATGACGCGGGCGTCACGGGTGAGGAAGCCGGCCTTCTTGAGGGCCGCGCGGTTGTTCTCGCGGTCGATCTCGTTCAGGGTGCGGGCGATGGCGAGACGCAGCGCGCCGGCCTGACCCGAGGGGCCGCCACCCGTGATGCGGGCGGTGACGTCGTACGAGCCGAGGAGCTCGAGCACCTTGAACGGGTCGTTGATGAGCTGCTGGTGCAGCTTGTTCGGGAAGTAGTCCTCGAGCGTGCGGCCGTTCACGACGAACGTGCCGGAGCCCGGGACGAGACGCACGCGGGCGATGGCCTCCTTGCGGCGACCGACAGCACCACCCGAGACGTTGAGGATCTGACGGGGAGCCGCCTCCGAGGCGACGGGTGCGCTCTCGGTGGTGAAGGTCTCCGGGGTCTGGTCGATGGAGTCAGCGATCTGAGCCATGAGTGTTTTCTCGTTCCTGGAAGTCGTCGTGGCCGCTGTTACTGCGAGACCTGGTCGAAGGTGTACGGCTTGGGCTGCTGCGCCGCGTGGGGGTGCTCAGCGCCTGCGTAGACCTTGAGCTTCTTGAGCTGCTCGCGACCGAGGGTGTTCTTCGGCAGCATGCCGCGGATCGCCTTCTCGACGGCGCGGGTCGGGTGCTTCTCCAGCATCTCCGGGTAGCTGGTGGCCGTGAGGCCGCCCGGGTAACCGGAGTGACGGTAGTAGACCTTCTTGGCGAGCTTCGACCCGGTCAGGGCGACCTTGTCGGCGTTCACGATGATGACGTAGTCACCCATGTCCATGTGCTGGGCGAAGGTGGCCTTGTGCTTGCCGCGGAGGAGGGCGGCGACGTGCGAAGCGAGGCGGCCGAGCACGACGTCGGTCGCGTCGATGACGATCCAGTCGTGCTGGACGTCTGCCGGCTTCGGGGAGAACGTACGAGTCACAGGAGTGCTGCTTTCGTGTCGAGGTGAGGAGTCCGTGAATCCCACTCCGGTGGGCGTTCCCGCGGGCAGATGCCCGGTGAACGACCCGGTGGAGGGCCCATCTGACTGTCTGGCGCAACAGAGCGCGCAGACCAAGAGATGATCCTAGCCGACGCCGATCCTCCCGGTCAACCGGCGTCGCTCCCCGCGACACCACGGACGGGAGGCGCGGTGCGGGTCGGACCCGCACCGCGCCTCCCGTCCGTGGTCGCGTTCAGCGCGAGGTCACTCGGCGCTGCCACCCGTCGTCCGGCGGCGACGGAGGGCGAGGAGCCCGCCACCGGCGGCCAGGAGCGCGAGGGCCGCCGCGAGGCCGCCACCGATCTCCGCGCCGGTGAAGGCCAGGCTGCCGCCACCCGTGGTCGGCGTCACGCCGGCCACCGGGGTCGTGCCCGCACCACCGGCGATCGGCGTGGGGGTCGGTTCAGCTGTGGGGCCGTCGGCCGGGTCGTCCGTGCCGGGCCCCGGCGTGGGCTCCGGCGTCGGGTCGCCCGGCACCTCGGCCGCGGTCAGGTCGAAGCCGACCAGGATCGGGTCGTGGTCGCTCGCTCGGTACACGTCGTCCGTGTACAGGTCCGAGACGTTCACGTTGTACCGGCTGTACTCCAGGCCCACCGACTCGGTCGAGTTGATGTTCCAGATGTCCACGCCCGTCACGCTCGCCAGCGCCGCCGGTGACGCCAGCACGTGGTCGAGCGACCCGCTGAGCCCACTGAAGACGTACGAGTACTCGGTCCGGTCGCGGGCCGGGGCCAGGTCGGTGTAGCCGGCGTCGCGGAGGACGACCATCGGGTCCTCCTCGCGGTAGGCGTTGAAGTCACCGATCAGGAAGGTCTTGTCGGTGCCGTACTGCGCCTGCATCGCCGTGGAGAAGCTCGTGAGGGCTCGGGCCTGGCGCACCCGGTCGGCGTTCGAGGCGCCCTGGCCGTCACCCTGGTCGGCGTTCTCACCGGTGCCGGACCCCTTCGACTTGAAGTGGTTGGCGATCACCAGGAAGTCGTCGTCCGCGGTCCCACCGACCGGGCGGAACGCGTCCGCGACCGGCTGGCGCTGGAAGACGTCCGAGTCGGTGAGGATCGTCGACTCGGCGGTCGGCGCGACCCGGGCCTTCTTGTAGATGAGGGCCAGGCGGATGACGTCCTCGTCAGCGGCGAGCTTCGTCGGCGACGGGACGTACGCCCAGGTGTCGGACCCGGTGGCGGCGTTGAGCGCGTCGACGAGGGTGCCGACCGCGGCGTCACGGTCCTGCCCGAAGGCCGCCGAGTTCTCGATCTCCTCGAGCGAGACCACGTCGGCGCCCAGGCTGTTGATCGCCTTCACGATCTTCACCTGCTGGCGCGCCAGGTCCTCCGCCTCGGCAGCACCGCGGGCGTCACAGCCGGAGTTGACCGTGAGCGGGTCACCGGCGCGGTCCGTGTAGTACGTGCAGCCGGTCAGCTGGTCGCCCGTGGTCGGGAAGTAGTTCAGCACGTTGAACCCGGCGAGCTTCAGGTCACCGCCGACCGCGGCGGGCGCCGTGGTGCGGACGTCCGAGAACGTCGCGGGCAGGTCGGCCTTCGCGGTCGCACCGGTGATCGGCGTCGTCGGCTGGAACGTCCAGACGTCGTTCCGGTAGTCGAGGACCACGGGCTCGGTGAATCTCGTGGCGGCGCCGACCGTGACCGGTCCGGCGTTCGTCAGCCACGGCACCGGGATCGACCGGGCCGACTGGTCCTGGCCGTCGCGCGGCAGGAAGTTCGTGCTCGCGCCGTCGTCGAGCGTGACCGTGCGGGCGGCGTTGTCGGCGACCACCGCGGCGGCCTCGGCGCTGCCCGGGCGGGCGACCTCGGTCGGCTGCAGCAGCCGGCCCGGACCCGTGGCGAGCGTGACCACGCCGTACTGGTTCGTCGTGTAGTTGTCGGCGACCGTGTAGTCGCCCTGCGGTGCGACGAGCATGCTCTCGAGCGCCTCGCGCTCGGCGTCCGTCCGGGGGAAGGCCACGGCGGCCGGGACCGGGGAGGCGGCCGGGGTGGTGAGCTCCGTCAGCCCGGCGGTGTCCGCGACGGTGAGCTCGGTGAGCCCCTTGAACTCGGAGACGGCGCCGGTGACCTGGACGTGGTCGCCGATCGCGACCAGTCCGGCCGTGGCGGCGGAGTAGACGTACAGTCCGTCGGAGGCGGTCCGCGCGGCCAGGGTGGTCGTGCCTCCCGTCCCCGGGGTCTGGATCGTGTAGCCGTTCAGCCCACCGGTGGCGTAGACCGCGGTCACGACGCCGCTGGTCGTGACGGTCGAGCCGGCGAGCGGCGAGGTGTCCGTCGTGCCCTGGATCTCCGCGATGGTCGCGGCCACGGGGGGCGTGGTCGGCGGGGTGGTGCCACCGCCGCCCGGCGTCGGCGTCGTGCCGCCCGCTGCCGTCTCGCCGGCGGCGTTCCGCGGCGTCACGGTCGACGTGACCGAGAAGTCGGTCGCGTTCACGTCGCTGTCCGCGGTTCCCTGTCGGACCAGGCCGTTCGGAACGGCATTGCCGCCGTCGACCGTGCGGACCGCACCCTCGAACGTGTTCGAGGCGCCGTACCCGAGGAGGTCGACCACCCCCGCGGTGCCCGTCGCGACCGGACCGGCGGGCAGCGTCAGCGCGGCCGTCCGGTCGGCGAGGACGAGCGTGCCGGTGGTGCCGGACGGGTTGAGCGACGCGGTGTCGTCCGCCGTGGGCAGGTCGACGCCGACCGCCTTGTCCCCGCCGTTCCCGACCATCGACACCAGGAACGTCCCGTTTGCCGGCACGGTCCCCTCCAGCGCACTCGTGCTGAACGCCCCGGTACCGGTGGCCGAGCGGTACTGCAACGACCAGCTGTCGAGCGAGACGGGGACGGCGGTCGAGTTCGCGATCTCGACGAACTTCTGGTTGAAGAACGCGTTCGCGCTGCCGCCCTTGAGGTAGACCTCGGAGATGACGAGTCCGGTGCCCGTCGGGTTCGCGGAGGCGGTGGTGACGGTGACGAGCGGTGCGGCGATCAGGGTCGCGGCAGCCGTGGCGCACAGCAGGGTGCGTCCGACGGTTCGTGGCATGGGGACCTTCGGTTCGTGGTCGGGAGTGATCCCGTGAACCGTACGGGCCTGCGGAGACGCACAGGTTACGACGAGGTGAAACCTCTCCCCCGGACGAGGGTCGACCGGGGGTTCCATCCGTCCTGCGCGAGCAGCAGCGCACCCGCCATCACCCCGACGGACTCGGCAACTGCTTCACGATCCGAAGAGCACACGCAACAGCGCCACCCCCGATGCAGCGACGTACCACCCCACGAGGTTCCCGCGTTTCCTCGCGAGCACCAGCGAGCCGGCCACGGCAGCCACCGTGACGACGCCCGCGACCCCGCGGATCGTCGGAGTTTGGCCCGCCACACCGAAGACGCAGCACCCCAGGGTCGCGACGACCGCCAGGAGCCCGACGACGGACTGGCGGATCCTGCCGCGCCCACCTGATCCGACGTCGGGCCCGTCGATCTTGCCCCTGCCGACGATGTCCATGGTGGTCCCTCCGGATCGTAGCTCCATCACCGATCCACCACCATTTCACATCTAGAGTTCCGATACCAGTCGTCCATGCTGGAACGACGACGTCACCCCTGGATCGGCACCCACTCCGCCCCCACCCGGTGCACCGCCGGCCCGTGCCCCGGCAGCACGATCGCCGGGTAGGCCAGGGCCCGGGCCGACTCCACGGCGAGCGCCGGGTCCGCCGTGAAGAACGGCGTGATCATCCGGGGCCGCGGTGCCCACGACCCGGGCTGCGTGTCGTGGTGCGTGACGACGGCGTCGCCGGTGACGATCGCGTCGGCCGCGGGCAGCAGGTACGCGGTCGAGCCGTCGGTGTGCCCCGGGACGGGCAGCGGCGTCATCGCCCGGCCCTCGAAGTCGTGGGCTGTGAAGGCGCGGGCGCTCGGCACGGTCGTCGGGCGGAGGGCGTCCGAGGCGATCGCGCGGCCGAGCCAGCGGAGGACGCGGGGTGCGGCGAGTCGTCCGCCGATCTCGGCCGGCGTCACCTGCTGGCGCGCCGGTCCGCGGACGTTGTCGAGTTCGTCGGCGTGGGCCAGGACCTCGACGTGCGGGAAGCGCTCGAGGATCCCGGGCAGCCCGCCGACGTGGTCGACGTGGCCGTGGGTGACGTAGACGCGGCGGAGCTCGTCGAGGTCGTGGCCGGCGAGCAGCACGCTGTCGAGCACCAGGTCGGTGTCGGCCGGGTAGCCCGCGTCGATGAGGGCGACGCCGTCCTCCTCCGCCAGGACGACCCAGTTCGACACCGGCCCCTCGACGAAGACCACACCGGGTGCGACGGAGACGACGGAGCGCGGAGCACGAGGAGCCATCCCCCGACGCTACCGCCCGTCCTCGTCCGGCACGTCGCCGGGCCGGTGTCCCTCCGCGTCGCGACGGGCGCGCGTCTGGACGGCCCGCGCCTCCAGGGCGTCGTCGTCCGGGTACC
The DNA here is from genome assembly GCF_030433875.1 of Curtobacterium sp. PsM8. Lineage (NCBI taxonomy): Bacteria > Bacillati > Actinomycetota > Actinomycetes > Micrococcales > Microbacteriaceae > Curtobacterium > Curtobacterium sp. PsM8. Next base: position 7,021 of record NZ_JARUXD010000094.1, read on the forward strand.
CCACCTCGGTGAGGGTGAGTCCGCGTGCCGGGGCGGTGGTGAAGGCGCTGGTCCGTTCCGCCGCGACCCGCAGCTCGTCGAGCTCGTCCGGCGTCAGCCGGCCCTCGCCGACGGCGAGGGTGCCGCCGACCATCGCACGCACCATCGAGTGGCAGAACGCGTCGGCCTGGAGGCTCGCCACCAGCACGCCGTCCGGCTCACGTTCCCAGCGGAACTGCTGCAGGGTCCGGATCGTGGTGGCGCCGACGCGCGGCTTGCAGAAGGCCGCGAAGTCGTGCAACCCGAGCAGCCGCAGCGCGCCCCGCTCCATCGCTGCCGGGTCGAGGCGCCCCGGGTACCAGGTCGTGTGCCCACGGCGGAGTGGGTCGCGGAGGGCGTCGACGTCGGCGACCCGGTACCGGTAGCGCCGCCAGAGCGGGGAGAACCGCGCGTCGAACCCGGCCGGGGCGACGCGCACGCTGCGGACGACGATGTCCCCGTCGGCGCCCGCGAGCCCGTTGAGCCTGCGGAGGAGTCCACTGAAGGCATCACGGACGGTGCCGTCGGCGCTGGGGCGCTTCGGCCGGGTCAGCGCGGCCCACTGGTCCGGGCTGAGGTCGAGGTGCGCGACCTGTCCGGTGGCGTGCACGCCGGCGTCGGTGCGGCCCGCGACCGTCAGCTGGGGTGATTCGCCCCACCGGGTGAAGACGGTGGCGAGGGCGTCCTCGAGCACACCCTGCACGGTGCGGAGTGCGGGCTGGCGTGCCCACCCGGAGAAGCCGGAGCCGTCGTACGCCAGGTCGATCCGGAGTCGCGCGCCGGTGCCGTCCGCGCCGGGGTCGTCTGGTGTCCGGGCCGTCTCGCTCACGCCCTCCACGGTACCGATGTCAGCGCCGCGTCAGTGCCGCGTGAGCGGTCCTCGGCAGTGTCGTCCCCGTACACGACGTCGACGGAAGGACACGACGATGACCACGACACCCCTCGCAGTGGAGGCCACTGGCCTCGTGAAGACGTTCGGCAGCAACCGGGCCGTGGACGGGGTCGACCTCCGCGTGGAGGCCGGCACGGTCTACGGGGTGCTCGGACCGAACGGCGCCGGCAAGACCACCACCATCAGCATGCTCGCGACCCTGCTCCGCCTGGACGGCGGCGAGGCGCGGGTGTTCGGCCACGACGTCCGCCGGGAGCCCCACGTGGTGCGCCAGCTCATCGGCGTGACCGGGCAGTACGCCAGCGTCGACGAGACGCTGAGCGCCACCGAGAACCTCGTCGTCTTCGGCCGGCTGCTCGGGCTGTCACGGACCGAGGCGAAGCGGAAGTCGACCGAGCTGCTCGAGCGCTTCGGGTTGAGCGAGGCAGCCCGCCGTCCGCTCCGCGGGTTCTCCGGTGGGATGCGCCGACGACTGGACCTGGCGGCGAGCCTCATCGCGCAGCCGCCGCTGATCTTCCTCGACGAGCCGACGACAGGCCTCGACCCGCGGACCCGGGCGCAGATGTGGGACACCATCCGGGAGCTCGTCGCGACCGGGTCGACCGTCCTGCTGACGACGCAGTACCTGGACGAGGCCGACCAGCTCGCGGACCGGATCGCGGTGATCGACCACGGGCGGGTGGTGGCCGAGGGCACGAGCGACGAGCTCAAGGCCTCGATCGGTACCGCGTCGCTGCAGCTCCGGCTGGCCGACTCCACCCGGGCACGTCTGGCGGAAGCGTCCGACCTGGTGCTCCGCGTGCTCGGCACCGCGGCGGTCGCGAGTCCCGAGGGCTCCCGGCTCACCGCGCCGATGGCGGACCCGGACCGTGTCACGGACCTGCTGGTGTCCTTCCGGGACGCCGGCATCTCCCTCACCGAGATGAGCGTGCAGAAGCCGACGCTCGACGAGGTGTTCCTCACCATCACCGGCGAAGGGGTGGGCGCCGACGCGTCCGCGCCCGCCGACCGCACGCTCGAAGGGAGCAACGCATGACCACGCTCACCACCCCCGACCTGACCTCGGCCACGTCCGGCGCACCGCGGATCACCCCGCGGCCTGGCGTCGGCGGTTCCGGCCTGGCCGCGACCGTCCGGCAGTCGCTGACGATGGCGTACCGCGGGCTGGTCAAGGTCCGGCGCACACCGGAGCAGCTGTTCGACGTGACGCTCATGCCGATCGTCTTCACCGTGATGTTCACGTACATCTTCGGTGGCGCGATCGCGGGCGACGTCAGCAGCTACCTGCCGATCATCATCCCGGGCATCCTCGTGCAGACGAACATCACGTCGTCGATCGTCACCGGCGTGCAGCTCCGCGAGGACATGGACAAGGGCGTGTTCGACCGCTTCCGGTCCCTGCCGATCGCCCGCATCGCCCCGCTCGCCGGAGCCCTGCTCGCCGACACCGTCCGCTACGCGATCGCCACCACGATCACGTTCACGGTCGGCTTCATCATGGGGCTCCGTCCCGCGGGTGGCATCGGTGCGGTGCTCCTGGCCGGCCTGCTCGTGGTCGTCGTGGCGTGGGCGATCAGCTGGGTCTTCGCCTACTTCGGCGTGGTCGCCCGGACGGCGTCGAGTGTCTCCGGCATCTCGAACCTGGTGCTCTTCCCGCTGACGTTCCTGTCGAACGCGTTCGTCCCGGCGGACACCCTGCCGGACTGGCTGCACTGGTTCTCCGACGTGAACCCGGTCTCGCACCTCATCACGGCGGTCCGCGACCTCGTCAACCACGGCACGGTCGGCGGCGACCTGTGGCTGAGCCTGCTCGGCGCAGCGGTCATCGTCGCGGTGTTCGCCCCGCTCACCGTCCGGGCGTACATGCGGAAGGCCTGATCGCCTCGAGCACCGCACGCGCGGCAGCGACGGCCTCGGCCCGGGACGTCCCGGCCGAGGCCGTCTCGGCGTCCGCCACGAGTGCCTCGCCGACCGCGGCGACCACCAGCGGCCGGAGGCGTCGGTGGCCGAGGACCGCGAAGTCCTGCCGTGCACCGAGCCGGAGCGCGCTGCCCCAGGCTGCGGCGACGAGGGCGGGGGTGGGCGCGTCGGCACCGCGGCTGATCGCCTCGAGTGCGGCGCCGAGGACGGCCGTCCCGACCACCGGCAGGTCGTTCCACAGCGCCGGGGTGCGGAGGGCGACCAGGGCGCTCACCCGGACCTGTCGGGCGACGTCCGCACGGGCCTCCCGGCCGTCCTGGAGGCCCGTCCCGGCCCCCGCGGGCCCGGCCCCCCCCCCCCCCCCCCCCCCCCCCCCCCCCCCCCCCCCCCCCCCCCCCCCC
>NZ_JARUXD010000095.1:0-10191 GCF_030433875.1 Curtobacterium sp. PsM8
CCTCGGCGGGGCCCCCGGGGTGGCTGCCGGGGGGGGGGCCCGGGGGCGGGCCCGGCGTCCCCGCCCGGGGCCTCCAGACCGACACGACGCGACGCGATCGGACGCGGACGCGGTTCGACGCAGCTCAGCCAGCCGGCGGTGCAGCAGCAGCCCCACCAGCGGCAGCCCCGCCCGCAGCGGCACCACCGGCCGGAGCCCCGCCCCCGGTGACCGCGCCGTCAGCCGCCGGTGCCTGCGCCGCCGGGTTCGACGTCGTCGGGTTCGACGTCGCCGGCGCCGGCGCGCCCGACGCATCCGTCCCCGGCGTCTGCTGCTGCGTCCCCTGCTGCGCGTCCGACCCGCCCGACGGCGTCGCGGTCTTCGCCTTCGTGGGCGTCCCGATCATCGCCTGGTCCGGAGCGGGCAACGTGCCGCCGCCGTACGCGCCGTCCAGGTACGTCATCAGCTGCTTGCCGACCTGGAACTTGGCGCTGTACCCGGTGGTGCCCTGCAGGAACGGCCAGTTCGCCAGCCGCACGTGGCCCTGCACGTTGCCGATCCAGGTCGCGTTCGTGTACTTCGTCGACGACGTGACCAGCCAGTTCTGCTGGTCGCCGTCGGTCGTGCCGGTCTTGGCGAACTTCGGCACGGAGTCGCCCGGGTTGGCGGTGGCCGCGGTGCCCTTCCCGCTCAGCACGCCCTGCAGCGCCCAGTCGACGGTGCCGGCGACCTCGGCGCTGACCCCGCGGTTGCAGGTCGCCGGGGTCGGCCGGATCGTCGCGCCGCTGGCCGTCGTGACGGAGTCGATGGTGGTGGGGGTGCAGGCGATGCCGCCGTTCGCGAACCCGGCGTAGGCCTCGGCGAGGTCGATCGGTGCGAGCGGGTTCGTCCCGAGGACGGACGCGGGGTTGGAGTCCGGTGCGGTGCCGTCCGCCTGGTGGATCCCCATGCCCACGGCGGTCTTCTGGATCCCGCACAGGTCGAGCTGCTTCGCCATCGCGCCGAAGGCGGTGTTGATGGACTCCACGGTCGCGTCGAGCACGGTCATCGACGACGGCACCTCCTCGGCGTTGGCGACGCTCCACGGCTGCCCGCCGAGGGGTGCGCACGAGTTCGTGAACTCGTCCTGCGGGAACGTGTTCTCGGTCGTCCCGACGGACTCGGACAGGGTGTGCCCGTTGGCCAGCCAGTCGGCCAGGGTGAAGACCTTGTAGGTCGAACCGGTCTGGAAGCCGCTCGAGCTGCCGACGGCCTGGTCGGCGTTGTAGTTCACGGCGGTGGCACCCGGGGTGGGTGCGTCGGACTGCGTGTACGTGGTGTTCTGCACCATCGAGACCACACGGCCGGTGCCGGGTTCGACGGTGACGTTCGTGCCACCGGCGTCGACGCCGGCCATCGTCGTCGGCACGTAGGACGACAGTGCGTTCTGCGCGTGGTCCTGCAGGTCGAGGTCGAGCGAGGTGTGGATCGACAGGCCCTTCGTGTCGAGGGTGGCGATCCGGTCCGAGGCCGTCTTGCCGAAGGCCGGGTCGGAGAGCACCTGCGAACGCACCATGTCGCAGAAGTAGCCGGCGTCGTACTTCGACGCTGCCGTCGAGCAGCCGTTGGCGGTCGCGGTGATCTTCGGCGTGATCGGTGTCGCGATCGCCTTCGTCAGCTCGGCCGCGGAGATCGCGTGGTGGGCGTGCATGCGGCGGAGGACGTAGTCGCGGCGGACCTTCGTCAGCGCGTACCCGTTCGCCGAGCCGTTGGCCTTGTCGCTCGGCTGGTCGATGCGCAGGCCCGACGGGTTGTTGAGGATCGCCACGAGGGTCGCCGACTGCACGAGCGACAGGTCCTTCGCGTGGACGCCGAAGTAGTACTCGGCACCGGCCTCGGCGCCGTAGACACGGCCGCCGAGCCCGACGATGTTGAGGTACCCGGTGAGGATCTGGTCCTTGCTGTACTTCTTGTCGACGGCGATCGCGTACCGGATCTCCTGCAGCTTGCGTGCCTTCGACTGGCCGGCGACCTTGTCGTAGCAGGCGTCGACCTTCTTCTTCGTGGACGCCGGGTCCTTGCCGTTGAGCTGCTCGCACTGCTGCACGAGGACGTTCTTGACGTACTGCTGCGTGATGCTCGAGCCGCCCTGGACGCCCTTGCCGAGTGCGTCGGCGATCGTCGCGCGGAGTGTCCCGACCACGTCGATCCCACCCTCGGTGTGGAAGCGCGGGTCCTCGGTGTCGATGGCCGCCTGCTTGAGGGTGTCGGCGATCTGTCCGGACTGCACGTTGGTGCGGTTCTCGGCGTAGAACGACGCGATCGGGACCTCTTGTCCGCCCTGCTTCGCGTAGACGGTGGACACCTGCTGCGGCGTCTGGATGTCGAGGTAGCTCGGCAGGTCCTCGAAGAACTCGGCCGCGCCGCTCGCGCCCTCCCCCGCGACGGCGACCGCCGGGGTCACCGCGACGGCGACGAGCAGGCCGGCGAGGACCGACATGACGACGAACATCAAGAGGGCACCCGGCCACCGCACGACTCGCATGTCGAGCACGGTAAGGAGACGGGCTGTACTCACACTGCTGCGCGCGGTCGCGCGACTGCACAGCCGCACAGGATGCTCCCGGTCTCGCCGCCGCCACGTGGTCCGACACGGCCTGGAGGCCCACATCACCGGCCCTGCGCCGGTCCGGTCACGATCCGGTCACGTCTGGGCAGCCTCCCGTCCCGCCGCCGGTGACGGTGGTCAGTCGCGCGGCTGGAGGTCCTGCGGTCGGACGAGGTACATGTCCGGCGTCGCCTGGACGACCCCGTCACCCGGGGTGTCGCCGGGTGTGTGCCGACCGCTGACAAGGTCGCCCCGGCCCACCGCGATGAGCGCGACGTCGTGCAGGGACGCCGTGCCGGGCTTGAGGTAGTCGTTGTGCCCGAACGGCTGCCGGAAGACGTCCCCGGCGTCCGCGGGGTCACTGCCGCCGGCCAGGTCGAGCGCCGCCGCGCCGAACGAGGTCCGCCCGGGGTCGGTGCCGAAGAAGCCGGTGCCCGCGACCGGGTCCCAGTGCGCCCCGCCGACGTAGACCTGACCGTGCGGGACACCGAGCTCGTCGACCGAGGTGACGGCGCTGCCCGGGGACCCGAGCATGGTCAGGCTGTCCACCCGGGTGCGTCCGGACGACAGCGCGATCATCGCCGTGGTCGACCCGTACGAGTGCGCCACGACCCCGAGCCGCGGTTCGTGGTCGTTCCGGACCGCCCGGATGCCGTCGAGGGTCCGGACCAGCCGGTCGGCGCCGAGGTGGGCGAGTTCGAGCGACATGAAGTTCGAGATGCCGGGCGTGCGGTACCCCATCCACGCGACGACCGCGATGCCCGGGCCGTTCGCGGGGGCGGCCACCGGCGCGAGGGTGGCCTGCTCGCGGAACACGTCCCCGGCCGTCGCGGTGAAGTCCACCATCTGGCCGTTGACCGAGAAGAAGATGCCGGGCACCACGACCGAGACGTCGCCGGCGGTGTCCAGGTCGCCGACCGAGATCGCGCACCGGCCGCTCCCCCGGGTGTCGAGCGTGACGAGGTACTTCCGCGGGTCGTCCGGGGTCTGCTCCAGCGACTGCCGCACCTGCCCGAGCATCGACGCGAGCGAGGTCGACGTGCCCGGGTCGGCCAGTCCTGCGGCGAGGGATGCCCGGTTCGCGACGTCCCGGACGTCGTACGGCACGCCGTCGAGGTTGCCGATCACGACGGGGGCGTCGTCGGTCAGGACCGTCTGCGACGCCGGCGACAACCCGCGCCACCAGTTCGCCACGAGGTTGGTGCTGGGCGGGTCGTCCATCGCGGTCGCGGTCACACGCGAGTCGTCGTCGGCGGCCTGCAGGGTGAGCGGTGCCGCGGTCTCGAGGGCGTCCAACCAGCGCTGCCCGGAGGCGACGGCGAGCGCCTCGACGGCCGGTCGGGACACGTGGTCGGACGCTCGGGGTCCGGAGGTCCCGACGGCGGCCGACGCGACGACGACGGAAGCGGGCACGGCAGGGGCCTCGACGACTCCCAGCGAGTGGATCGAGGCGGTCAACAGAGCCGCGGCGATGAGCAGCAAACGGGTCTCCCCCGGGAAGGCCAGCCTGTCGTTCCCCTGCAGACGACAGGTGATGCTCCGTCGAGTTTAGGGAGATCCGGCCCTTCGGGGGTCATGCGCGATGCAACATGACCCCCGAACTGGGGTCACAACGGGGTGCGTCGCAGGGGCCGCTTCGCGCGCGGCCGTGCATCGCCCTCTACTGCGGCTCCGCGGCGTCCGGAGCGGGCTCGGCTTCGGCAGGTGCCGGATCGCCGAGCGCGGCCGGCCCCGCGGTCACGAGCAGGGCGAACTGCTCGGCGTCGATGATCCGCAGTCCGAGCTGCTCCGCCTTCGTCAGCTTCGAGCCGGCGCCCGGGCCCGCGGCGACGAAGTCCGTCTTCTTGCTGACGCTCGACGCGGCCTTCCCACCGGCGGCGATGATCGCCTCTTGCGCACCCTCGCGGCTGAAGCCCTCGAGCGAGCCGGTCGCGACGACGGTGACCCCCGCGAGCACCCCGCCGGCTTCGGTCGCGGCCCCCGGCCCGGGGTGTCCAGGCGTCGTGAGCTGCACGCCCGCGGCCGTCCAGCGGTCGATGATCTCGCGGTGCCAGTCGACCTCGAACCAGTCGAGCAGCGCGTCGGCGATGATCCCGCCGACCCCGTCCACCGCGGCCAGTTCGTCGCGCGAGGACGACCGGATCGCGTCGAGCGACCCGAAGTGGTTCGCGAGCGCCCGGGCCGCGACGGGTCCGACGTGGCGGATGTTCAGGCCGACCAGGATGCGCCACAGCGGCTTCGTCTTCGCGGCGTCGATGTTCGCGAGCATCTCGAACGCGTTCTTGGACGGGTACCGGCTCGGCTCGCCCGTGTAGTCCGCACCGCGGGCCTCCGGGTCGAACGGCGGGTCGGTCTTCTTCCGCGCCCGGCTGAACGGGGTCACGCGCTTCGGGGCGCCGCCGTCCTCGGTCTTCTCCATGCCGGTCTCGGCGTCTCGGACGACGACCTCGATCGGGACGATGTCCTCCAGCGTCAGGTCGAACAGCCCGGCCTCGGTCACCAGCGGCGGGGTCTCCGGGAACACCGGCTGGGTGAGCGCGGCGGCGGCCACCTCGCCCAGGCCCTCGATGTCGAGCGAACCGCGGGAGGCGATGTGCTCCACCCGGCCGCGCACCTGCGCCGGGCAGCTCTCGGCGTTCGGGCAGCGGAGGTCGATGTCGCCCTCCTTCGCCGGGCGGAGCGGGGTGCCGCACTCCGGGCAGTCGGTCGGCATCACGAACTCGCGCTCGGTGCCGTCGCGGAGCTCGACCACCGGGCCGAGGACCTCGGGGATCACGTCGCCGGCCTTGCGGAGCACGACGGTGTCGCCGATCAGGACGCCCTTCGCCTTCACCACCTGCTGGTTGTGCAGGGTGGCCTGGCGGACGACGGACCCGGCGACCTCGGCCGGCTCCATCGCGGCGAAGGGGGTGGCCCGACCGGTACGGCCGACGCTGACGACGATGTCGAGCAGCTTCGTGTGGACCTCTTCCGGCGGGTACTTGTAGGCGATCGCCCAGCGCGGAGCCCGGCTGGTCGACCCGAGTTCCTCGTGCAGCCCGAGGTCGTCGACCTTGATGACGATGCCGTCGATCTGGTGCTCGACCGCGGAGCGACGCTCGCCGTACTCCTTGACGAAGCCCAGGACCTCGTCCACCGAGTCGAACACGCGGTGGTGCGTGCCGGTCGGCAGACCCCACTCGTGCAGCAGCTCGTAGACCTCGGACTGGGCGCGGACGTCGGTGTCGCGCTCGAGTTCGGCGACCGGCCAGGCCCCGATGCCGTGCACGAGCATCCGGAGGCGCCGCAGCCGGTCGACCATCAGCTCGCGCTTGCCTGCGGACTTGCCCTCCTCCTTCTGGCGGAGGGACCCCGCAGCGGCGTTCCGCGGGTTCGCGAACACCCGCTCGCCGGCGTCGCGCTGCCGGGCGTTCAGCTCGTCGAACTGCGCGACCGGGAAGAAGATCTCGCCACGGACCTCCACCAGGGGCGGGTGACCGCTGCCGGCGAGCCGGTCCGGGATCGTGCCCATCGTCCGGACGTTGCCGGTGACGTCCTCGCCCACCACACCGTCGCCGCGGGTGGCCGCCGACACCAGTCGTCCGTGCTCGTACCGCAGGTTGATCGCGAGCCCGTCGATCTTCAGCTCGGACAGGAACCGGACCCGCTCGGCACCGGCGTCCCGCTGGACCTTGAGCGCCCAGTCGGTCAGTTCCTCGGGGCTGAAGACGTTGTCGAGGCTCAGCATCCGCTCGGCGTGCTCGACCGGGGCGAACTGCGTGGTCTGCGCCTGCCCGCCGACCGTCTGCGTCGGGCTGTCCTCGGTCAGGAGTTCCGGGAACCGCTGCTCGATCGCGTCCAGCCGGTGCATCATCGTGTCGTACTCGGCGTCGGACGCGGGCGAGCCGTTGCCCTCGTAGTAGGCGTGCCGCAGTTCGTTCAGTCGGGCGCGCAGCCGGTCGACCTCTCGAGCGGCCTGCGCGGCGTCGAGGCCTGCGGGGTCGATGGTCTCGAAGGTCGCGTCGGTGTCGCTCATGTGTCAGTTCTACCGTGCGCCACCGACCCCGGTCGCAGCGGCCGGGGCAGGGTCGTCAGGCCGGGACAGGGTCCTCAGGCCGGGACGGGCGCTGCCGACACCGTCGTGTCGATGGTGCACTGGCCGAGCACCCGGGTGCCGACGTACACGACGGCGGTCTGCCCGGGGGCGACGCCGGACAGCGGCTCGTCCGGGACGATCACCAGTGCGCCGTCCTCGATGCGGGCGGTCGCGGGCTCCGGGTCGGCGTGCGCACGGATCTGCACGTCGCAGCGGAACGGGGTCGACGGGTCCGCCGGTGCCGTGCCGGCCCAGGTGTACCGGGTGCCGGAGAGCGAGGCGACGTCGAGCGCTTCCTTCGGCCCGACCACGACGGTGTTGTCCTTCGGGCGGATCTCGAGCACGAAGCGGGGCTTGCCGTCCGCCGCGGGTCGACCGAGCGCCAGACCGCGACGCTGCCCGACCGTGTAGCCGTGGGCGCCGTCGTGGCTGCCGACGACCGTGCCGTCACGCTCGACGACGTCACCGGTCTCGCTGCCCACGCGGTCGGCGAGCCAGCCGCGGGTGTCGCCGTCGGGGATGAAGCAGATGTCGTACGAGTCCGGCTTCTGCGCGACCGTCAGCCCGCGGGCGGCGGCCTCGGCACGGACCTCGTCCTTCGACGGGGTGGCCCCGAGCGGGAACATCGCGTGCTGCAGCTGCTCCGCCGTCAGGACACCGAGCACGTAGGACTGGTCCTTCGCCCACGCCGCCGAGCGGTGCAGTTCACGAGAACCGTCCGGCGCGGTCACGATCGAGGCGTAGTGCCCGGTCGCGACGGCGTCGAACCCCAGGGCCAGGGCCTTCTCGAGCAGGGCCGCGAACTTGATCCGCTCGTTGCAGCGCATGCAGGGGTTCGGGGTGCGGCCGGCCTGGTACTCGGCCACGAAGTCGTCGACGACGTCCTCCTTGAACCGCGCCGAGAAGTCCCACACGTAGTACGGGATCCCCAGGGCCGAGGCGGCGCGCTGCGCGTCCATCGAGTCCTCGATCGTGCAGCACCCGCGGCTGCCCGTTCGCAGGGTGCCGGGCATCCGACTGAGCGCCAGGTGCACCCCGACGACGTCGTGGCCGGCGTCCACCGCCCGGGCCGCGGCCACCGCCGAGTCGACCCCACCGCTCATCGCCGCCAGAACACGCATGCGTCCAGGGTAACTCCGACACGGCGTACCGTTGCTCGACGATGACGAGCATCACGAACGACGCCTTCGACCTCCGCGGCGTCCTGCTGTCCGGGTTCCTGCCCGCCGCGCTCTTCGCGATCGGCGAGGGCGCGATCATCCCGATCATCCCGATCGCCGCGGACTCCCTCGGGGCGAGCCTGGCGATCGCCGGGTTCGTCGCCTCGCTGATCCTGGTCGGGGAGCTCATCGGCGACGTGCCCTCGGGCGTCGTCGTCGCGCGGATCGGCGAGCGCAACGCGATGATCGGCGCCGCCGTCGTCTCGGTGGTCGGACTGCTCGTCTGCACGGTCGCCCCGAACCCCCTGGTCCTGGCCCTCGGCGTGTTCCTGGTCGGCCTGTCCACCGCGGTCTTCGCGCTCGCCCGACACGCGTACATGACGACCGCGATCCCGCTGCGGATCCGGGCCCGCGCGCTCTCGAGCCTCGGCGGGGTGTTCCGGTTCGGGTACTTCGTCGGTCCGTTCCTCGCGGCCGGCGTCATCCACCTCACCGGCACGACACAGAGCGCGTTCTGGGTCCACGTCGTCTGCTGCCTCGGTGCCGCCGTCGTGCTGCTCGTCATCCGCGACCCCGCGACGGGCGTGCGCGGTCTGCAGCGGCCGACCCGCGCCTCCCGGCCGACCGCGACCGCGACCGACCACGCGACGGACCCCGCGACCGCCGCGCTCGAGGGCAAGCAGTTCGTCAAGGATGAGTCGCAGGGCCTCTTCCAGACCATCCGCGCCCACCACCGGGTCCTCGTCCGCCTGGGCAGCGGCGCCGCGCTGATCGGCGCCATGCGCGCCGGACGGCAGGTGATCCTGCCGCTCTGGGCCGTCAGCGTCGGGCTCGACGACTCCACCGCCGCCCTGGTCATCGGCATCGCCGGTGCCGTCGACTTCGCGCTGTTCTACACGAGCGGGCAGATCATGGACCGCTGGGGACGCCTGGCGAGCGCGCTGCCCTGCATGCTCGGCCTGAGCATCTGCTACTTCCTGCTCGCCTGGAGCGACCACCTCGACGCCCGCGTCGGCTGGTTCATCGCGGTCGCGATGGCCATGTCCCTGGCGAACGGCGTCGGCTCCGGCATCCTCATGACGCTCGGCGCCGACCTGGCACCCGCGGACCGGCCGGCTCCGTTCCTCGGCGCCTGGCGGTTCACCGGGGACCTCGGGTCCGCCGCCGCCCCGCTCGTCATCTCGGGCGTCACCGCCCTGGCGACCATCGCGGTCGCCAGCGGCGTGATGGGCGTGCTCGGCCTGGTCGGCGCGGGCATCCTGCTCCGGTACGTGCCGCGGTACCTCCCCCGCACGTTGCGCTGACCGGCCCGCTCGGGCGTCGCCTGGTCGCGCGTCGCCTTCTCGGGCGTCGCCCACCAGCCGGGAGGCCCGCCCCACCTCCGCAACCCGCCCCGCTGCGTACACTGGGTCGGCCAGCGGGAGTGGTGGAATTGGTAGACACGCAGGATTTAGGTTCCTGTGCTCCGGCGTGAGGGTTCGAGTCCCTCCTTCCGCACCGGACGGCCGGCGGGCTCGCGCACCGGGTCGCGTCGGACGTCAGTCCTCCGACGGACGGCCCCGACACGCCCGCACGGTACCCTCGGTCCGGCGGGTGCTCCATCCGCCCTCGCCCGCCGACCGGAAGAACCATGCACTCCGTCGCACTCGCCCTGATCCCCTGGCTGGATCCGCAGTACATCCTCGACCACTTCGGGGCCTTCGCCGTGCTCGTCGTGTGCGCCATCATCTTCGCCGAGACCGGGCTGCTGATCGGGTTCATCTTCCCGGGCGACAGCCTGCTCGTCATCACCGGCCTCTTCGCCTTCGACCGTCACGGTCAGATCGGCGGGATCCCGATCTGGGTCGTCGCACTGATGATCGGCGCGGCGGCGTTCCTCGGCGGTGAGCTCGGCTACTACATCGGCAAGAAGGCCGGGCCGCCGATCTTCGAACGCAAGGACAGCGGACTGTTCTCGAAGGCGAACGTCGACCGGACGAACGCGTTCTTCCACAAGTACGGCGCCCTCGCGGTGATCCTGGCGCGCTTCGTCCCGGTGGTCCGGACGTTCGCCCCGATCGCCGCCGGTGTGGGCCGGATGAACTACAAGAAGTACTCGCTGTACAACGCCGTCGGCGCGGTCATCTGGGGCGTCGGGGTCACGTTCCTCGGGTACTTCCTCGGGTACATCCCCGCGGTGGCGTACATCGTGCGGAACTACATCGACGTGATCCTGCTCGCGGCGGTCGTCGTCACGGTGGTCCCCGCCGCGATCACCTACTTCCGGAACGCCCGCAAGGCCAAGCAGCGCGAGCCCGAGCAGCCGTAGGCCGGCGCTGTCGGCGACCCGGCGCGAGCGGGACCCGCACAACGGAAACCGGCTCGAACCACGGCATGCCGTGGTTCGAGCC
>NZ_JARUXD010000096.1:0-9979 GCF_030433875.1 Curtobacterium sp. PsM8
GGGGGGGGGGGGGGGGGGGGGGGGGGGGGGGGGGGGGGGGGGGGGGGGGGGGGCGTCGGGCCCGGGTCCGCTGCGGCCGGGACCACCACGTCCACCGAGTCCGACACCGGGTCAGCGGCACCGAGGCTCCCCGCGGGGGTGGCGACCACCGTGACCGGGACGGTCGCCGGCTCGTCCGTCAGGGGCACGACGACCGTCGTCTCCTCGGTGGTACCCGGCGCGACGTCCGGCACGGTGACGGGGTCGGAGTCCGGGACGCTGACCTCGACGTCGGTGAGCGGGACGGTGCCGGGGTTCGTGACCTCGACCGCGACCTCCAGCCCGGCGGGCGTGACGCCCTCCGGGGTCGGGTCACCGGGGGTGGCGACGACGGCGACCTCGGCACGTTCGGTCGCGACCGTCGCCGTGGCGGGGTCGGAGCGGACGGTCGACGTCGTCCCCGTCACCGCGGCGGTCGCGGTGGCGGTGTCCGTCAGCGAGCCTGCGTCGACGTCCGCGGCGGTGACCGTGGTGGGCGCGTCCGTGCGGCAGGTGGTGGTCGCACCGACGGCGAGGACGGTCGCGTCGCACGTCACCGTGCCGCCGCTGGGGTCGTCGACGGCCACCGCGGACAGCGGGACCTGCCCGGTGTTCTGCGCCGCGAAGGTCCAGGTGACCCGGTCACCGGTGTCGACGAGCCGGTCGCCGTCGACGTCCGTCACCTCCGCGCGCTTGGTCAGGGTGATCCCGGCGGGCAGTGCGGTGTTCGTCACCGTGCAGGCGATCGCGTCACCGACGCCGACCGGGATGTCGGTGCTGGTGCCGACGCCGGTCCCGCTCGGCAGGTCCGTCGCGGCGGCCCCGTTCCGGGTGCAGGCCCACGAGGGGTCGCCGTAGCGGCCGGCGTCGGTACCGCCCGAGGGCTGCTCGGAGAACGTCAGCGGGTTGCCGTCCGCGGCGACCAGGATCGTGACGTCCCCGGTCGAGGCGGTCGTGCCTCCCGCGGTGTCGGCACTCGCGACCGTCCGACCGGCGGCGTCGGTCACACCGACCGTGAAACGCGTCACCGCCGAAGCCACCGACGACCTGCTTGGTGATCGAGACGCGGGAGACGAGGACACCGAAGGCCACGCCCTCCCGACCGCCGCGGCTCACCATGGTCTGGCTGAAGGTCGTGGGCTCGCGGGTCGCGACGATCGCGGTGCCGGTGTGGTTGCTGCCCGTGCCCCTGCACGTGACGGTGGTGGTGCCGATGCCGGTGAAGCCGCGTCCGCAGGCCGTCCCGCGCTCGTCGGTGCCGTCCGGACGCACGGTCAACGACGTGAACGGCGAGCTGGAGGTCCAGGTGATGCTCTCGCCGCTCGCGGTCTCCTCGGCGTCGGCGCCGACGAGCGACCAGCCGGTGACACGGGCACCGGAGGCGTCGGTCACCCGGACGTCGCTGAGGGTCGCGGTCGAGGTGGTGCCGCTCGCCTGCTGGTTGAGCGCTGGTCGGACCGCGGGGTCGATGCCGGTGTAGTGCCCGCCGTTGCCCAGCCAGGAGCCGACGTAGGTGGGCAGTGCGACGGCGGCGACCGGGCCTCCCGAGACGGTCACGGTCGCCTGCAGCCGGTAGCCGCCGGGGAGCTCGAGGGCGAGCGGCTGCCCGGCGGTCGTGGCGGCGACGGCCGGGTCGAGTCCGGACAGGTCGAGCCAGCACAGCGTGTCCGCGTACGTGCCCGTCCCGCTGTCGGCGTAGTCGCAGCCGGGGGCGGCCGGGGCGGCGGTGGCCGGGGTGGCGCCCAGGCCGGCTCCCGTGCCGAGGGCCAGCACACCGGCGAGCAGGGCGGCGGCGGCACGGAGTCGTGTGATCCTCACGGAAGCGACCGTACCGACGGTGGACCGCGCTGTCCGCCCTGTCCGCCCTGTCCGGTTCGCGCCTACAGCCAGTTGCGCTTCCGGAAGACGACCCAGAGCACCCCCGCCAGTGCGAGCATCGCGAGGAGTGCCACCGGGTAGCCGTACCGCCAGTGCAGCTCCGGCATGTGGTCGAAGTTCATGCCGTAGACGCCCGCGATCAGCCCGGGTGCGAACAGGATCGCCGCCCAGGACGAGATCTTCTTCACCTCTTCGCCCTGCTGGTGGGCCGCCCGTGCCAGCTGCCGGCTCTCCTCGCCCTGCGCCAGGCTCGCGCTCGTCATCCGACGCATCGCCTCGTTCTGCTCCTGCGACACCAGGGTCGCGTGCAGCGTCAGGGCGTTCTCGAGCAGGGCCCGGAACGAGTCGACCCGCTCGGTGACCCGCAGGGCGTGGTCGAGCACGTTCCGCAGCCGGTGCTGGACGTCGTCGTCGACGCCGTACTTCTCGGCACCGCGGAGGAGCCCGCGCACCATCGCGGGCACCGGCTTCGTGGCGCGCTGGAAGGCCAGGACCTCGCTGAGCAGCTGGTAGATCCGCTTCGACACCCCGGGGTCGACCTGGCCGGCGAAGAGCTGGTCCTCGATCTCGTCGATCTCGTCCTGCAGCACCTCGACGACGGGCGCGTAGCCGTCGACGACCTCGTCGAGCACCGCTGCGGTGACCGCCTCGGACCCCTTCGCCAGGAACTCGGGGTCGGCTTCGCACCGGGCCCGGAGCGAAGCCAGGTCGGGTCGTTCGGCGTGCCGGACGCTCACCACGAAGCGGGCGCCGACGAACAGGTGCACCTCGCCGAACTCGACCGTGCCGGTGTCCGGCCGGTACCAGGCCGGTCGGAGCACCACGAACAGGGTGTCGCCGTACCGCTCGAGCTTGGCGCGCTGGTGCCCCTTCTGGGCGTCCTCGACGGCGTTCTCGTGCAGGCCGAACTCGTCCGCGACGGCCGCCAGCTCGTGCGGGTCCGGGCGGAGCAGCCCGATCCACGACAGGTCGCCACTGGTGCCGAGCGCCAGGCTCTGCTGCGACGCCACACGTCGGCCGTCGACGTACACCGCGTTGTCGATGAGTGCCATGCTCTGCTCCCTCGGTCGGGAGGGCGAGCGGGCGCGACGCCGGCCGGGACGGACCCCGGCGGCAGGGAGATCAGGACACGGGCTCGGCGACGACCACGAGGGACGGCCGGCCCGTGTGGTGATGGTCACCCGACATCGCGCCTCACCTGCCCTTCGTCAGTCCGTGGCCGTGCGCTGCGCAAGGCCGTCGTCGACCGTACTCCGGTCGGCGAGTGGCGTCGAGCGGCCCCGGTGACGCCGAGGTGGACCGGGAGTGAACAGCTCTGGCCCACCCCCTTGTGCCGTGCTGGTGTTCCTGATCTGATGTTCTGGATGGCAGTCGCCATCGACCCCAGAACGAAGGAGATCTGATGTCCGCAACCGCCTCAACGACCACGACCCGTCGTCGATCGACCGCTGCGGTTCTGGCCACCGCGTTCGTCGTCGGCGGACTCGCCGTGACCGCCGTCGCCGGCCCCGCCACCGCCGCCACCGCCGCCGACCGGGGTGCTCCGGCATCCGACGCCGCCACCACCGCCACCGGCGAGCTCTTCGCCAGCTGCCAGTACGGCAACGTCCGTGGGACCTGGGAGCGCTCGGGGACCACCTTCACGGCCCACGTCACCCAGTACGGGCTGCAGCCGAACGACTCCGCGGTCGGCTCGCGCACCGGGGCGATCGCCGTGACGCTCAACGGCGGGACACCGGTGGTGCGCACGGATCTCCTGACCGACCGCAACTCGCACGCGATCGACCTCCGTGCCACGACGCAGGTCCCGACCAGTCAGGCGGTCGAGGCGGAGTTCACGATCCGGGCCTCGGGCTTCCCCTCGTACCCGTCGTGCACGGTCACGAAGTGGTACTGACACGCCCGGAGCGACGTCCGAGCGCTTCCATCAGGATCTGACGCAGACGACCCGTCGGACAGCAGGCACCCGCCTGGTGTCCGACGGGTCGGTCAGGACTCGGTCGGGACTCGGTCAGTGCTCGACACGCTCGGCGCCGAGCGCGTCGAGCGGCAGCTCCGCGAGCTGCCACCCGAGCCACGGGCTGAAGGCGAACGGCGCGGCGGTCACGGCCTGGCGCAGGTCCTGCTCCGACAGCCACACCCACTCGGACACCTCGTCGTCGGCGGGCTTCGGGTCAGCATCGGCCACGGCGCGGAACACCGGGCAGACCTCGTTCTCGACGATGCCCGAGGCGTCCACCGCGCGGTAGCGGAAGTCCGGCAGCACCAGGTCGACACTGTGCAGCGTCATGCCGAGCTCGCGTTCGGCGCGCCGGGCGATCGCGTCCTCGAACGACTCGTCCGGGCCGGGGTGCCCGCAGAAGGAGTTCGTCCACACGCCGGGCCACGTCTTCTTCACGAGGGCGCGACGGGTCACGAGGAGGTCGCCGGCTGCGTTCTGCACGTGGCAGCTGAAGGCGAGGTGGAGGGGCGTCTGGTCTGTGTGCACCGTGAACTTGTCCGCCGTACCGATCGGGGTACGGTCATCGGCCAACAGGACAACGGTTTCCGGGAAAAGGCTCATCTGCCTCGATAGATTAGGCCAATGACCGAGGAAGCGGCCACCGTGGCGCACATCGACCTCGCGCTGGTGGATGAGTGCCTCGAGCGCTTCTTCACGGTGTCGAGCGCCCGAGCCCAGGCCTTCGGCCGACCGTCCGAAGAGCTCTGGCGCGTGCTGCGCAAGGCGAGCATGGGCGGCAAGCGCTTCCGACCGCGCATGGTCCTCACCTCGTACACCGCCCTCGGCGGCCAGGACGTGCACGCCGCATCGCAGGTCGCCGCCGCCTACGAGCTGCTGCACACCGCCCTCGTCGTGCACGACGACGTCATCGACCGCGACTGGTCCCGCCGCGGCCGCCCGAACGTCGCCGGCTCGTTCCGCGACAACGCCACGACCGGTGGCCTGCCGCTCCCGACCGCCGAGCACCGGGGCACCAGCGCCGCCGTGATCGCCGGGGACCTGGCGCTCGCCGCCGCCCCGCGCTTCATCGAGGCCAGCGGCGTCACCGGCGACCGTCGTTCCCGACTGCTCGACCTGTTCGACGACGCCGTGTTCGCCAGTGCCGCGGGCGAGATGGCCGACGTCGATCTCGCCCTCGGCGTGATGCCCACCGTCGCCGAGGTCCTGCAGATGGAACGGGCGAAGACGAGTGTCTACAGCTTCGAGGCGCCGCTGCAGTCCGGTGCGGTCCTGGCCGGCGCGCCGGAGCCCGTCGTCGCGGCGCTCGGGGCGTTCGGCCGTGAGATCGGCATCGCGTACCAGATCGTCGACGACCTGCTCGGGGTCTTCGGCAACGAGGGCTCGACCGGCAAGACCGCGATCGGCGACCTCCGCGAGGGCAAGCGCACGATGCTCATCGCCTACGCGGCGACCACCGACTGCTGGCCGGACCTGGCGCCCTACCTCGGCGACCCGGACCTGACCGAGGAACGCGCTGCGGGCCTCCGCGCCCTGCTCGTCGAGTGCGGTGCGCGTGACGCCGCCCTCGACCACATCCGCGAGCACACGGCCCTGGCCCGCGCCGAACTCGCCGGACTGCCGTACGAGCTCGGCTCCCGACTCGAGGGCCTCGTCACCGAACTCGTGAAGCGCGTCCGGTGACCTCGAGCACCACCGGTCGTCGCCTCCCGCTCTACGACGCCACCGCCGAGGCTGCCTCGAGCGTCGTCATCAGCCGCTACTCGACGTCCTTCGGGCTCGCCAGTCGCCTGCTCACGAAGGACACCCGCGAGCACATCCGGAACGTCTACGCCCTGGTCCGGGTCGCAGACGAGGTCGTCGACGGCCCCGCCACCGAGGCCGGCCTGGACCCGGAGCTCGCCCGGACCGTGCTCGACGAGCTCGAGCAGGACACCGAGCGGGCGATGACGTTCGGCTTCTCGGTGAACCCGGTCGTGCACGCGTTCGCCCGGACGGCCCGGACCGTCGGGTTCGGCAGCGAGCTGACGGCACCGTTCTTCGCCTCGATGCGGATGGACCTCGAGCAGACGGAACACGACCAGGCCTCGTTCGACGCCTACGTGTACGGCTCCGCCGAGGTCGTCGGGCTGATGTGCCTGCGCGCGTTCGTGTACCGCGCCGGCCGCCCCACCTTCGACGACGCGGTGCTGGTCGACGGTGCCCGTGCCCTCGGCGCCGCGTTCCAGAAGGTCAACTTCCTGCGCGACCTGCACGCCGACTTCGAGGTGCTCGGTCGCTCGTACTTCCCGGGCGTCGACGTCCGCAGCTTCGACGAGGCGACGAAGGACCGGCTCGTCGCCGACGTCCAGTCCGACCTCGACCGGGCCGCCGTCACCGTCCCGCTGCTGCCGAAGGACGCCCGTCCCGCGGTCGCCCTCGCGCACGCCCTGTTCCAGGAGCTCAACGACCGGATCGCCGCAACCCCGGCGGACCGCCTGGTCACCTCCCGGGTCCGGGTCCCGAACCCCGTCAAGGCGCGGCTCGCCGCGCGTGTCCTCAGCCGTCGTGGCACCCTGCCCGCGCGCACCGTCACCACCCCACAGACTGGAGGCTCGTCATGAGCCCGACCCGTGCCTCCCGTCCGACCGACGCACCGACCACTGCCGCCGCGGCAGCAGCACCGACCACCGGGCGGGCCGTGCCGGTCCGCCGTGCCGTCGTCATCGGCGGGGGCATCAGCGGCCTGGCGGCCGCCGCCCTGCTCGCCCGGGACGGCTTCGCCGTCACCGTGCTCGAGCAGCGCACCCAGCTCGGCGGCCGGGCCGGCACCTGGGAACAGGACGGCTTCCGGTTCGACACCGGGCCGAGCTGGTACCTCATGCCCGAGGTGTTCGACCACTTCTTCCAGCTGCTCGGCACCAGTGCGGACGAGCAGCTCGACCTCGACGTCCTGGACCCCGGGTACCGCGTGTACACGGAGGGCCGTGACGAGCCGATCGACCTGCGGTCCTCGCGTGAGGCGAACATCGCCCTGTTCGAGTCGATCGAGCCCGGGGCCGGCGCGAAGATGGCCAAGTACCTCGACTCCGCCGCCGACACCTACGACATGGCGGTCCGTCGGTTCCTGTACGGCACGTTCCAGGACCTCACGAAGCTCGCCGCCCCCGACGTCCTCAAGCGGATGGGCAAGCTCGCCCGTCTGCTGCTCCAGCCGCTGTCCTCGTTCGCGTCGACCGCGGTGAAGGACCACCGGTTGTGGCAGATCCTCGGCTACCCGGCGGTCTTCCTCGGCACCAGCCCGTACCAGGCACCGAGCATGTACCACCTGATGAGCCACCTCGACCTGGCCGACGGGGTGCTGTACCCGAAGGGCGGCATCACGCAGGTGATCGCCGCCGTCGAGCGCGTCGCCGAGGCCGAGGGTGCCGTCATCAGCACCGGAGCCACCGTCACCCGGATCGTCGTCGAGGACGGGCACGCCACCGGTGTCGCCTACCGTGACGAAGCGGGGGACGAGCACGTCGTCGACGCCGACCTCGTGGTGAGCGCCGCCGACCTGCGGCACACCGAGATGGAGCTCCTCGAGCAGGAACACCGCACCCACGACGCCCCGCACTGGGCCAAGCGTGACCCGGGCCCCTCCGCGGTGCTCGTGTACCTCGGGGTCGACGGGCCGGTCCCCGGACTGCTGCACCACACGCTGGTGTTCACCGAGGACTGGAAGGAGAACTTCGGCGCCATCTTCGGCAAGGACCGGCACGTGCCGGACCCGGCGTCGATCTACGTCTGCGCGCCCTCGCTGACCGACGACTCGGTCGCACCCGAGGGGCAGAGCAACCTGTTCGTCCTCGTGCCGCTGCCCGCCGACGTCTCGATCGGCAAGGGCGGCCTCGACGGTGCCGGTGACCCGCAGGTCGAGGCGATCGCTGACCGGGCCATCGACGTCATCGCCGAGCGCTCCGGGGTGCCGGACCTCCGCGACCGGATCCGCGTCCGTCGCACGATCGGCCCGCAGGACTTCGCCGACGACCTCAACGCCTGGAACGGCTCGATGCTCGGCCCGGCCCACACCCTGACGCAGAGTGCGTTCTTCCGCGAGAAGAACGCCTCCACCAAGGTCGACGGGCTCTACTACGTCGGAGCCTCGACGATCCCGGGCATCGGCCTGCCGATGTGCCTGATCAGTGCCGAGGTCCTCATCAAGCGGATCCACGGCGACACCTCGACCGAGCCGCTGCCGACCCCGCTGCCGCGGTCCGTCGACGCGCCGCCGGTACGGACGACGGGCTGATGCCGGGGCTGTACCTCGTCGGACTCCTCATCGCGATCGCCGGCATCGCGGTGCTCGACGCCCGGTACCGGCTGTTCTTCTGGCATGCCCCGGTGCGAGCCGCCGTGGTGATGGTCATCGGGCTCGTGTTCTTCCTGGTCTGGGACGTCGTCGGCGTGCACCTCGGCATCTTCTTCATCGGGACGAACGGGCTGCTCACCGGGGTGTTGCTGGCGCCGGACGTGCCGCTCGAGGAGCTGTTCTTCCTGGTGTTGCTCTGCTGGACGACGATGGACCTGTTCGGTGCCGTCCGACCGGTGGTCGAGCGGCTGCGTGCCCGTTCTGTCGACGGGCCGGAGCAGAACGAGCCGGAGCACCACGAGGGCCGGGCATGACCGGCTCGGGCACCTACGCGCTGCTCGCGGTGCCGTTCCTCGGGGCCGCCGTGCTCGTCGCGGTCCTGGCCGGCGTCGTGTCGGCGCGGCGACGACGAGGCGATCGCCCCGGTGCCGCTGCCGGTGCCGGTGCCGCTGCCGGTGCGCGAGGTCCCCGGTCGGCCGTCCTCGCCGGGGTCGTCGCCGGCGTCGCGCTGCTCGTGATGACCGGCGTGTTCAACAACGTGATCGTCGGACTCGGCATCGTCGCCTACGACCCGGCACTCGTCCTCGGTGCGCGCGTCGGGCTGTTCCCGGTCGAGGACCTGGCGTACTCCATCGGTGCGGTCCTGCTGCTGCCGAGCTGCTGGGTGCTGCTGGAGCGTCCGGGCCCGCGTCCGGGGCCGGGTCCGCGACCGCCTTCGCGACCGGTACGGTCGGATCGCCGGACCGAGCCGTCCCGCAGACCGGAGGAGACCCCATGACCGTGAGCCGCGCCTCCAGGCCGTCGACCCTCCGTGCGCTGTTCGTGTCCTCGCGCCCCATCAGCTGGGTGAACACGGCCTACCCGTTCGCCGCCGCGTACCTGCTCGGCAGCGGGGTCGGCGTCGCCGGGGGTGGCGGGTTCTCGTTGGCCGCGTTCCTCGTCGGGGTCGTGTACTTCCTCGTGCCCTACAACCTGGCGATGTACGGCATCAACGACGTCTTCGACTACGAGTCCGACCTGCGCAACCCGCGCAAGGGCGGCGTCGAGGGTGCCCTGCTCGACAAGAGCGTGCACCGCGCCACCCTCTGGGCCGTGGTCGTCACCAACGTGCCGTTCCTGCTGGTGCTGGTGCTGCTCGGAGGGCCGTGGTCGTGGCTCGCCCTGGCGGTCAGCGTTTTCGCCGTCATCGCGTACTCGGCGCCCGGGCTCCGGTTCAAGGAGAAGCCGTTCCTCGACTCGATCACCTCGTCGACGCACTTCGTGTCCCCGGCCCTCTACGGCCTCGCGCTCGCCGGCGGGCACTGGACCGGGCAGCTCGTCGCCGTCTGCATCGCGTTCTTCGTGTGGGGGATCGCCTCGCACGCGTTCGGTGCCGTGCAGGACGTCCTCGCCGACCGGGCCGGGGGGATCGGGTCCGTGGCGACCGTCATCGGTGCCCGCGCGACCGTCCGGCTGGCGTTCGTGGCGTACCTGGTCGCCGGTGTCGCGCTGCTGTTCTCGGCGTTCCCGGGGCCGATCGCGGCGGTCGTCGTCGTGCCGTACGCGCTCAACGTGCTGCCGTGGTGGAACCTCACCGACGCCGGGGCCGAGGCGGCGAACGCGGGGTGGAAGCGCTTCCTCTGGATCAACTACCTGGCGGGCTTCATCGTGACGATGGCCCTGATCGGCTTCGCCTTCACGCACTGACGCCCCTGCCGGGGGGGGGGGGGGGGCCCCCGCCCCGCCCGCCGCCCGCGCCCCGGGGCCCCCCGCCCCCCGCCCCCCCCCCCCCCCCCCCCCCGCCCGCGCCG
>NZ_JARUXD010000097.1:0-9741 GCF_030433875.1 Curtobacterium sp. PsM8
CCCCCCCCCCCCCCCCCCCCCCCCCCCCCCCCCCCCCCCCCCCCCCCCCCCCGCGGCCGGCGCCCCCCCCCCCCGGGGCCGCCCCCCCCCCCCGCCAGCCGTACTGCCGCGTCCGACCTACCGCGCTGTCAGCTCCGCCGTGCCGTCAGCTCCGTCGAGCCGGGATCCCGAGCGGCCCCGGCGTCCGCTCGATCGCGCGGACGGCGAGCGCCCGCACCCAGTCGAGTCGCTTGCCCGGCCAGCCGTGCACCAGCGTGGTCCACTGTTCCGGCAGGGCCGACGCCCCCGCGAGCGCCCCGGCCAGTCCGCCGGTGATCGCGGCCACGGTGTCGGTGTCCCCGCCGCCCCGGACGGCACGTTCGAGGGTGTCGACGACGCCGTCGCCGAGGGTGATCGCGGCGACCGCGGACTGCAGCGACGCGACGACCCATCCGTTCGCTTCGGTGTGGTCCTCCGGTGTCGAGGACTCGGCCTCGGCGATGCGGTCGAGCCACAGGGTCCGGCGCTCCCGCGGCAGCATCGGCACACCTCGGCGGACGTCGAGCTTGCCGCGGCGGACGGCGTGCCGGATCGCCACGGTCCAGAGGACGCAGGCATCCCCGGCGTCGTCCTCGTGGTGGGTCAGGTCGCTGACCCGTCGGGCGGCGACCGCGAGGTTCTTCCGGGCGCCGTCGCCGAGGAACCCGAGCACCAGTGGCGTGGTCCGCATCAGTGACCCGTTGCCCGCCGACTGCCCGTTCTGCTCGTGCACGGCGCGGGCGGCGGCCTTCGCGGCGTCTTCGGTGTTCGCGGTCATCCGGCCCAGGACGGCTCGGGTCTGCGCGCCGACGTCTGGGGCGTCCTGCGCCCAGTCGGACCAGGCGGCGAGCAACCGGCCGTGGGTGCGAGGTTCGTTCCACCGGGCACCGTTCGCGACCGCTTCGAGCACCGGGATCGCCATGCTCGTGTCGTCGGTCCACTCCCCCGGCTCCCACCCGAACGGGCCGCCGCCGCGCATCTCGACGGGGCTCCCGCCGGCCATCGCCGGGCCGAACTCGTAGGGCGCTCCGAGGGCGTCTCCGCACGCACTCGCCAGCACGGCGCCGAGCGCCCGGTCCTGCATCGCTGTGTCCATCGTTCCCTCCGCGCTCCACGCTAGTGCCGCGAACCGGGGGCATGTCGGCAGGTGTGTCGTCCAGCCGGTTCGCCTAGCCTCGAACCGAGCGGACCCCGGCCCGCTCGGTCATCGGTCCGCCGGAGCACCGGCTGACAGACCACCCCCCGCCACCATCCACCCGACGAAGGACCGAACCATGCGCCGTGCCGGCATCGCACTCGCGTCGGTGTTCGGCGTCGGCGTCGTCGCTGCCGTCATCGGGGTCATCGTCCTGATCGTCGTCGCGGTGAACTCGCTGAACGGGCTCGCCTCGTCCTCGGCCACCCCGCGGGCACTGACCTGCCCGGCCGCGGCGTCGCAGACCGTCGGCGGCGTCGTGGTGCCCGCCGGGCCGATCGGCGGCTTCTGCCAGGACCGTCTGGTGAACGCTGCGCAGGTCATCCGCGCCGCCCGTGAGCTCGGCATCGGTCCGCACACCCAGGCGGTGGGCGTGATGACCGCGATCGGCGAGTCCGGACTGGTGAACCTCGACCGTGGCGACGCGGTCGGCCCGGACAGCCGGGGGATCTTCCAGCAGCGCGACAACGGCGCCTGGGGCACGTACGAGCAGCGGATGGACCCGTACACGGCGGCGTCGATGTTCTACGCCAAGCTGATCAAGGTCCCCGGTTGGAAGACCATGACACCGACGCAGATGGCGCACGCGGTGCAGGTGAACGCGGACCCAGACCACTACGCCAAGTACTGGCCGACGGCGAAGCGCGTGGTCGAGGGTCTGACCGGTGAGAGCGTCCCCGACACCGCACCCCAGGGCTGACCAACGCGGCGCTGACCCCGTCCCGGTTCACGCCGCAGCCGCAGCGACCGGTTCGTCGTCGTCGAGCTCCACCATCGAGGCGCCGTCGTCGTGCACCACGACCTGACCGCGGAGCCGCACCCCGTGTTCGTCGAGGGTGCAGGCCATCGCGTCCACCCACTCCCAGTCGACCGGGAACAGCCCGGTCGCCCCCGGTCGTTCCCACGCGATGACGACCTCGGCCGCACCGACCTGCTGGACGACGTCCTCGACCAGGGCGCCGAAGTCCTCGACCTGGTCGTCGGGTTGGTAGGGCAGGTCGGCGACCGGCAGGACGAGCTGCACGGGGATGCCGCGGTCGCTGAGGAACAGCACCCAGCACTGTCGTCGGACAGGGGTCTCGAGGAGGGCGACGACGAGGTCGACCACGTCGTCGTCGGTACGGACTGCGGTTCGCTCGAGTCGCTCGAGCACGTCGGTGTCTGGCATGTCCCCAGCGTCGCCGCCGACCCGGTCCCCCGGGGCGCCGGAGTCGGCCTCTGTGGACAACGACCGTGCCGACCGCGGATGTGCAGGACCGGTCAGATGCCGATCGAGACCGACCCACCGACCAGCAGCCGCGCCACGACGAAGACCAGCACGAGCACCCCGAGCCCGAGGAGCGCGACCGGCCAGCTCAGCCGTCGCCGCACCAGCCGGAGCACGCACACCACCAGGGTGACGAGGAACACCAGCGCGACGACCACCGGACCGAGTGTCACGACCGTGCTGCCGAGTCCCTCGTCGCACCGGTTGCCGGGCGCGTCGCACGAGCCGAACGACAGCGCCATGAACTGGATCCCACGCCCCGCGACGACCGTCGTGACCGCGCCGAGCAGCAGCAGGACGACGGTCGCGACCACGTCCGCGACGCGACGGCCACCGCGCAGGCCGGGACGGGCCTCCCGGCCTGCCGCCGACGCGGACGCCGACTCGGACGCGGACGCCGACCCGGCCTCCGACGCCGGACGCGACCGCCCGTCGTCACCCGCGCGTGTCACGACCGCCCGCCGACCGCGGTGCCGGCCAGGACGCTGAGGATGGAACGCATGGTCACCATGGTGCCTCCTCCGGCCCGCACGCGTTCGGCGGTACGGTCGGGACATGGCCCGCGCACGCGACCACGAACCCCCAGCCGCCCCCGCCACGGCCGCGCTGCTGCTCGGCGGGTTCGCCTTCCTGCAGGGCCTGATCCTGCCGGCCGAGGCGGTCGGTCGCCACCTGGCGATCGGCTTCCTGTTCGGCGGCCTCGGCCTGCTGTCGTCGTGGCGAGCGGTCACCATCGGCCGCGGCCGTCGACACCGCGCCGCACGCCGATGGGCCTGGTTCGCCGCCGTCCTCGGCCTGCTGGGTGTCGGCATGCTCGGCTACCAGGGCCTGGTCATCCTGACCGGCGGGGCGCTGCCACCGCCGTTCTGGTGGCCGTACGCACAGCGCTGACAGTCCGGCAGGCGATTCGGCGAGCAGACCGGGAGGCCCGCCCCACGTCCGACTCCATGCACCGGCAACGACCGGTACCGTTCCGCCGGAACGGGTGCAGGATGGCCGCATGGCAACGACGCCGAACCCCTCGACCCTGTTCCGACGGAAGCCGATCGACACGATCGACGACGACTCCGGTGGAGAGGGCGGCCTGAATCGCCACCTCGGCCTCTGGCAGCTCACCGCGATCGGCATCGGCGGCATCATCGGCGCCGGCATCTTCACCCTCGCCGGCACGGTCGCGAACGGCGTCGCCGGACCCGCGGTCCTCATCTCCTTCCTGGTCGCCGGCGTCGCCAGTGCAGCGGCAGCGCTGTCCTACGCGGAGTTCGCCGGGCTCATCCCGAAGGCCGGCAGCGCCTACACGTACGGCTACGCGGTGCTCGGCGAGATCGTCGGCTGGTTCATCGGCTGGGACCTGCTGCTCGAGTACACGGCGATCGTGGCGGTGGTCGCGATCGGCATCTCCGGCTACGTCGGGTTCCTGGTCGGCCAGTTCGGCATCGACCTGCCCGCCTGGATGCTCGGCGCGCCGGGCACCGGGGACGGCCACGTGGTCGACGTCTTCGCGATCGCCCTGTGCCTGCTCACCGCGTTCGTGTTGACCCGGGGCATCCGGAGCGCGGCCCGCTTCGAGTTCGTCGCCGTGGGCATCAAGGTCGCCCTCGTCGTCCTGATCGTCGTGCTCGGTGTCTTCCACGTCGACAGCGCGAACTACTCGCCGTACTTCCCGTTCGGTTTCGGCGGCGTGATGACCGGTGCCGCGACCGTGTTCTTCGCCGTGTTCGGCTACGACGCGATGTCGACCGCTGCCGAGGAGTCGACCGACGCCCGGAAGCACATGCCGAAGGCGATCCTGCTGTCCCTCGGCATCTCGATG
The DNA here is from genome assembly GCF_030433875.1 of Curtobacterium sp. PsM8. Taxonomy (NCBI): domain Bacteria; kingdom Bacillati; phylum Actinomycetota; class Actinomycetes; order Micrococcales; family Microbacteriaceae; genus Curtobacterium; species Curtobacterium sp. PsM8. Next base: position 4,294 of record NZ_JARUXD010000097.1, read on the forward strand.
GTCCTCTACGTCCTCGCCACCCTGGTCCTCACCGGCATGCAGGACTACAAGGACATCGACCCGGCGTCCGGGTTCTCGTCGGCGTTCGCGTCGGTCGGGCTCGGCGGCGTCGCGAACGTCATCGCGATCGGCGCCATCATCGGCATCATCACCGTCCTGGTGACGTTCATGCTCGGCGCCTCGCGCGTCTGGTTCTCGATGAGCCGCGACGGCCTGATGCCGAAGTGGTTCGCCAAGACCGACCCGAAGCGGCACGTCCCGACCCGGGTGACCTGGATCCTCGGCATCGCGTCCGCCGTCCTGGCCGGGGTGCTGCCGATCGGGGTCGTCGCCGAACTGACCAACATCGGGATCCTGCTGGCGTTCGTCGTGGTCTGCACCGCCGTCATCGTGCTCCGCTACCGCCAGCCCGACCTCGACCGGCAGTTCCGGCTCCCCTTCATGCCGATCGTGCCGGCGATCGGGGTGTTGGCGTCGCTCTGGCTCGTCTCGTTCCTGCAGTGGGAGACCTGGGTGCGGTTCGCGGTGTGGTTCGCGATCGGCCTCGGCGTCTACTTCGGCTACTCGCGCAAGCACAGCAAACTCGCGCAGCCCAGCGAGCACTGACCGAGCGCTGCCGACCGGAAGCAGACCACAGCGCCGCCACAGACCACAGCGACCCGACCACCCAGGGGGCGGCCGGGTCGCTGCGTGTGGTGCGGAGTCAGTCGCGCCGGTGCTTGCCGAGCGAGGCGGTCGGCGCCGCCATCGGGTGGTTCCGGAACCAGCGCAGCAGCTCGCGCGCACGACTGGCATCGGCGCTCACGTCGCCGGCGGTCAGGAACTCGTTGAACCCCTCGGGGGTCGGAGCCTGCTCGTCGCGGTCGAACGCCATCGTCCAGTCGGGGAACCGACGGGTGTGGATCGACTCCTCCACCAGCAGCCGGACCTCGTCGTGGCGCGGGTCGGCGACGATCCGGCCGTACGTCGCGATGACGGCGTCGGGCGGACCCTCCAGCAGCTGCATGAACCGACCGGACCGGTGGACGAGCATGCCGGTGAGACCGTCGGCGGTGTTCCGCTCGCGCGAGTACGCCAGGACCTCGTCGAGGTCGGCGTCGTCGAACGGCTGGGCGGCCGAGCTCATGTAGACGAGTGACTGCAGCATGATGCTGTCGATGATGTCTCATCGACGCCGGTCCGGGCCAGCCCCCGAACGGGACTGACCCCCTGCGGACGACGAGCGTCGGCGGGGACTGGCACGATGTCCCTGTGCCAGCAGCCCCGATGATCGACGCCGTCGACGTCATCCGCTTCGTGGGGCCGCAGACCTTCGGCCGTGCCCGGGACGTCGTGCGCGCCGGCCTGGTCGAGGAAGCCACCTGGCACGAGGACGGCACGATCACCGCGGCGGTCAGCGGCAGCGCCGCCGACCCGTACGACGTGCAGGTCGAGACGACCATCGCCCGCGGCGAGTTCGTGCGCCCGGTCCGCAGCCGCTGCACCTGCCCCCTCGGCGGCGAGTGCAAACACGTCGCCGCAGCACTCCTCACCATCAACGCGCGTGCCCTCGCCGCGCAGGCCGGCCCGCGCACGCAGGCACCGACCCCGCCGACCCCGGACTGGAGGCGCGACCTCGCCCGCCTCGCCGGTGACGACGACGAGACCACCCGCTCCGGCGACGCGCCTGCGACCGGTGGGATGGGCCTCCAGTTCGAACTGCGCGACGCGGTGCCGGCCCGACTCGCCGGACGCGCCCGTGCTGCGGGCCGGACGCTGCCGGTCGCCAGCCGGGCGGTGCGGCTCGGCGTGCGGCCGGTCAGCCGGAGCGCGGCGGGCAACTGGGTGCGCGGGCAGCTGACCTGGGGTGCGCTCCCCTACTCGATGAACCGGCTCGGACTCGAACCGAACCAGCACGCGTGGTTCATGCAGTTCGCCGCCCTGCACCGCGCCGGCGTGCTCGCCGGGCTGCCCGGGGAGAGCGACTGGATCCACCTCGACGACTTCCGCAGTCCGCTGCTCTGGCCGTTGCTGCGACAGGCCGGGCCGCTCGGCATCGCGTTCGTCACCGGCAAGCACGAGGGCGGGGTCGACCTCGGCGTCGACGCCCGGGTCCTGCTCGACGCCGCCCGCACCGCCGACGGACTGGTGATCGGTGCCAGTGCGGTGATCGACGGGCGGCCGCTCGCCGAGGGCACGGCGCGGGTGGTCGGCGACCACGGCGTGTACGCGTTCCGCGAGTCGCCCGAGTTCCACGTCATGCTCGCCCCGACGCCGACCCCGGTGCCCGAGGACCAGCGGAAGATGCTCGTCGAGGCGACGCGGATCACCGTGCCCGCGGACGAGGTGGACGAGTTCCTGGCGGACTGGTCGCCGAAGCTGCGTGGATCGCTCGGGCTCGTCAGCTCCGACGGGTCACTCGCGCTGCCGGAACGGACGCCGCCGGAACTCGTGCTCACCGTGACGTTCGAGCCGGCCCGGGCGCCGCGGACCGACGACCGGGCGCACCTGCAGTGGCGTTGGAGCGTCGACGGCCGGAAGGACCCGGTGTCCCTGCACGGACCGTTGCCGGAGCTCGGCAGCGTGCTCGCCGCGGACGACGAGACGGAGGCCTCCGAGCCTCCCGGCCCGGGTGACGGACTGGAGTGGTTCCAGGACGGGACCATCGACGGGGCCGACGTCGCCGTCCTGGCGAACGAGCTGCTGCCGGCGCTCCCCGCACTCGGGGTCCGTGTCGTCGTGCAGGGCGAGCGCGTCGACTACGAGCGCCTGACCGGGCGGCCGCACATCCGTGTCACCACCATGCCGTCGGACAAGCACGACTGGTTCGACCTCGGCATCATCGTCAGCGTGAACGGCAAGGAGATCCCGTTCACGCCGCTGCTCCGGGCGCTCGCGAAGCGCGACCGGCGGATGAAGCTCGTCGACAACTCGTACCTGTCGCTCGCCGACCCCGCGTTCGACCGGCTGAAAGAGGTCATCGAGGAAGCCCGAGAGCTCGACGAGTGGGAACCCGACCAGCCCCTCACCGTGACGCCGTACCGGGCCGCGCTCTGGTCCGAGTTCGACCAGCTCGCCGACGAGACCGACCACGACGAGCGGTGGCAGGAGATCGCCTCCCGCCTGCTCGACGCCACCGCGCCGGCCGATGCCGTCGTGCCCGAGACCGTGCACGCCGACCTGCGGCCCTACCAGCGCGACGGCTACGCGTGGCTGACGTTCCTGGTCGAGCACGGCGTCGGCGGTGTCCTCGCCGACGACATGGGGCTCGGCAAGACCCTGCAGGCGCTCGCGATGATCGCCGACCGACGGGCCGCCGACCCGGACGCGCCGCCGTTCCTCGTCGTCGCACCGACCTCCGTCGTCGGCAACTGGGCGGACGAAGCCGCGAAGTTCGTGCCGTCGCTGCGGGTCACCACGATCGCCGGCACCTCGCTGAAGGACCCCGCCCGGGTCGCCCGGACCGCCGCCGCGTCGGACGTCGTCGTCACCTCGTACGCCCTGCTCCGGCTCGACGCAGCGGCCTACCTCGACCTCAGCTGGTCGGCGCTGCTGCTCGATGAGGCCCAGTTCGTGAAGAACCCGCAGTCGCAGACCCACCGCGTGGCCGCCGAACTCCGCGCCCCCGTGAAGATCGCCATCACCGGGACGCCGCTCGAGAACGGGCTCGCCGACCTCTGGGCACTGTTCGCGGTCGTGGCGCCCGGGCTGCTGTCGTCGTGGACCCGGTTCGGTGACGACTACGTGAAGCCACTGGCCTCGCCCGAGCTCCGCGGAGCCGCACGCAAGGAGCTGACCGACCGACTGCGGCGACGCATCCGGCCGCTCATGCTCCGACGGACGAAGGAGAGCGTCGCCGCGGACCTGCCCGAGAAGGTCGAACAGGTCGTCCGGGTCACCCTCGACCCCGCCCACCGCGACCTCTACGAGAAGACCCTGAACCGGGAGCGACTGAAGGTCCTGGACCTCGTCGACGACCTGGACCGCAACCGGATGATCGTCTTCCGCTCGCTGACCCTGCTCCGGATGCTCGCGCTCTCCCCCGCACTCGTGTCGGACGACCACGGCGACGTGCCCAGCGCCAAGCTCGACCTGCTCCTCGACGAACTCGAGACCCTGGCTGCCGAAGGGCGTCGGGCGCTGGTGTTCAGCCAGTTCACCTCGTTCCTCAAGATGGTGTCCGCCGCCCTGGACGCACGCGGCGTCGCGTACGAGTACCTCGACGGCTCCACCCGGCGCCGCGGGGCCGTCATCGACCGCTTCCGGAACGGCACCGCGCCGGCGTTCCTCATCTCGCTGAAGGCCGGCGGGTTCGGGCTCACCCTGACCGAGGCAGACACCGTGTTCGTCCTCGACCCGTGGTGGAACCCCGCCGCCGAGAACCAGGCCGTCGACCGCACGCACCGCATCGGGCAGACCCGGTCCGTCACCGTCGAACGGCTCATCGCGGAGGACACCATCGAGGAGAAGGTGCTCGCGCTGGCGCAGCGGAAGGCGCAGCTGTTCGCGACGATGATCGACGACGACGCACTGTTCGCCGAGGGGTTGAGCGCGGAGGACATCCGGTCGCTGCTGGCCTGACCGGGTGGCGAGATGTGGGATGCGAAGTCCTTGGTCTGGAGGCCCGGGGTTGGCTAGCTTCCAGGGATGCTCCTCGAGACTGTCGCCGCCCACACTGCGAGTCCGTTCTCCGATGCCCCCGGCTCGTCCCACCTGAGCGTGCTGGCGACGAGGGAACCGGTGACCGGAGCGGTACGCAGGCTGGGGTCCAGCACCTCTGAGTTCGTGCTGCCCAACGGACACCGGATCAAGCTGGCAGCTGGCAACGGGGCCGGGAACTACCCCACGGGATACCTCGAGCGGCTGCGGACCACAGGCGAGTGCTGACCCTCGACGCCAACATCCTGATCGGATGGCTCGATCGGCACGACGCCTGTCACGAGCTCGCCGTCGACATCATCGACTCCCATGAGTGGGACGAGTTCGCGACGGCCACGGTCACGCTGGCCGAAGTGCTCGTCCGGCCGGCCTTGCATGGCGGATACGAGGATCACCTCGACGCCATCACAGCACTTGACGTCAACCTCTACGGAATCGATGGCGACATGGTCCGCACCGTCAGTACGTTGGCGGCCAGGGAGCGGCTGCGAGGGCCCGATGCTGCGGTGCTGGCCGTCGCGATGCGCACCAGCACCGCGATCGCCACGCTCGATCGACGGCTGGCCGCTGCAGCGCGTCGGGTCGGGTTCGAAGTGGTCGACGAGCCAGCCGAGGACGCCGTTCCGGAATCAGGACCAGCCTGGTGGCGGTGGCTGCCATCGGCCGGATGAACGCGACACCGGGCACCACCCTTCGGCCGGTGAGGCGCGCCAGGAAGCGCAAGACGCCGCCGAGCCCGGGCCCCCCCCGCGCCATGGGGCGGGGGGGGGGGGGGGGGGGGGGGGGGGCCGGCGGGGGGGGGGGGCAGGG
>NZ_JARUXD010000098.1:0-9539 GCF_030433875.1 Curtobacterium sp. PsM8
CCCCCCCCCCGCCTCCCACCGAGCTTTCTGGGGGCGTCGGGTGGGCTCGGAGTTGTGAATACGACACCGCACCAGGGGAGCCCTTGGTGCGGGGCGGTTCCTGTTGGGCGACGCCGAAGCGCACCGGGCACCGCGGCCGCGCGGCCCGCGTCAGCGCTCCGCGGACTCCCGCGACCGCGCCGGCTTCGCCTGGGGCACCTTCGTCCCGACGACCTGGTCGATGACGTCGCGGGCGATCGCCTGCGCCGTCAGCCCGGCATCGGCGAGGATCTGACCACGACTGGCGTGGGCGATGAACTCGTCCGGCAGCCCGAGCTCGTTCACACCCGTGTCGACCCCGGCAGCGCGGAGGTCCTGCCGCAACCGGGTCCCGACGCCGCCGACGCGGACGCCGTCCTCGATCGTGATGACGAGCCGGTGGTCGCGCGACAGGTCGATGAGCGACGCCGGGATCGGCACCACCCACCGCGGGTCGACGACGGTCACGCCGATGCCCTGCGCCTCGAGCAGCCCGGCGGCCTCGAGTGCGGTCGGCACCATCGACCCGACGGCCACGATCAACACGTCCTCCGACGCCTCCGACGCGTGCAGGACGTCCACCCCGTCCGCCGTCCGGGACACCGCGGGGATGTCCGGTCCGACCTGGCCCTTGGACCACCGGAGGACCGTGGGCGCGTCGTCGACGGCCACGGCCTCCCGGAACTCCTCGCGCAGGGTGACGGCGTCGCGCGGCGCGGCGATCCGGACGCCGGGGACGACCTGCAGCAGCGCCAGGTCCCACATGCCGTGGTGCGAGGGGCCGTCCGGACCGGTGATGCCGGCCCGGTCGAGGACGAACGTCACCCCGGCGCGGTGCAGGGCGACGTCCATGAGCACCTGGTCGAACGCCCGGTTGAGGAACGTGGCGTACAGGGCGACGACGGGGTGCAGTCCCCCGTACGCCAGACCCGCGGCCGTGGTGACCGCGTGCTGCTCGGCGATGCCGACGTCGATCACCCGGTCGGGGTGGGCCTGCTGGAACAGGTGCAGCCCGGTGGGTCGGAGCATCGCGGCGGTGATCGCCATGATCCGCGGGTCCTCGTGACCGACCTCGGCCAGGGTGGCGGCGAAGACGGAGGTCCACGACGGCCCCGAGGCCTTGTCGAGCGACTCGCCGGTCTCCGGGTCGATGTGCCCGACGGCGTGGAACTGGTCCGCCTGGTCGCGGAGCGCGGGCTCGAAGCCGTGCCCCTTCTCGGTGATCACGTGCACGATGACCGGCGAGCCGTACCCCTTCGCCTGCCGGAGCGCCGCCTCCATTGCCTGCTGGTCGTGGCCGTCGACCGGGCCGATGTACTTGATGTCGAGGTTCGAGTACAGCGCCTCGTTGTTCGTGAAGCGCGACAGGAAGCCGTGCAGCCCGCCGCGGAGGCCGCGGTACACCGCGCGCCCGGGCGCGCCGAAGTGGTCGGCAGCGGCACGGCTCTTCTCGTACAGCGTGCGGTACTCGCGACGGGTGCGGACCGAGCTGAGGAACCGGGCCATCCCACCGATCGTCGGCGCGTACGAGCGGCCGTTGTCGTTGACCACGATCACCAGTCGGCGGTCGTTCTGGTCGGAGATGTTGTTCAGGGCCTCCCACGTCATGCCACCGGTGAGGGCGCCGTCGCCGACGACCGCGACGACCGTGCGGTCGGACTGCCCGGTCTGCTGGAAGGCGCGGGAGATGCCGTCCGCCCAGGACAGCGACGAGGACGCATGCGAGGACTCGACGATGTCGTGCTCCGACTCGCTGCGCTGCGGGTAGCCGGCGATGCCGCCGCGCTCACGCAGGTGCGAGAAGTCCTGGCGCCCGGTGACGAGCTTGTGCACGTACGACTGGTGGCCGGTGTCGAAGACGAAGGGGTCGTGCGGCGACTCGAAGACCCGGTGCATGGCGAGGGTCAGTTCGACGACGCCGAGGTTCGGCCCGAGGTGGCCGCCGGTCTTGGCGACCTCGGCGACCAGGAAGGTGCGGATCTCGGCGGCGAGTTCGGTCATCTGCGCGTCGGAGAGACGCTTCAGGTCGCGCGGGGACGTGATGCTGGCGAGCAGGCTCACGGGCGCTCCTTTCGTACGGCTGACGGCCCACTCTATGCGCGCGACCGGCACACGGACTGGAGGCGCGGTGACGGCCCGCCACGCGCCTCCCGTCCTCCGCGCAACGCAACCTGGGCGGCTACCCGCAACGGAGTACCGCCGCGGGCAGCCGCCCAGGTTGCGTGTTGCGAGGGGTCAGACGAGGGAGCGGAGGACGTACTGCAGGATGCCGCCGTTCCGGTAGTAGTCGGCCTCACCCGGGGTGTCGATGCGGACGACCGCGTCGAACTCGATCGGCTGCTTGCCGGCCGGCGAGTGCTCGGTCGGCTCGGCCGTGACGTGCACCGTCTTCGGCGTGGTGCCGTCGTTCAGCGCGGTCAGACCCGAGATCGAGATGGACTCGGTGCCGTCGAGCCCGAGGGACTCGATCGACTCGCCCGCCGGGAACTGCAGCGGGACGACGCCCATGCCGATGAGGTTCGACCGGTGGATCCGCTCGAAGCTCTCGGTGATGACGGCCTTGACGCCCAGCAGGCTCGTGCCCTTCGCCGCCCAGTCACGGGAGGAACCGGAACCGTACTCCTTGCCACCCAGGACGACGAGCGGGGTGCCCTGCGCCTGGTAGTGCTCAGACGCGTCGTAGATGAACGACTGGGCACCGTCGGGCGTGGTGAAGTCGCGGGTGTAGCCGCCCTCGACCCCGTCGAGCAGCTGGTTGCGCAGACGGATGTTCGCGAACGTGCCACGGATCATGACCTCGTGGTTGCCGCGACGCGAGCCGTAGGAGTTGAAGTCCTTGCGGTCGACACCGTGGTCGGCGAGGTACTTGCCCGCCGGGCTGTCCGCCTTGATCGAACCAGCCGGCGAGATGTGGTCGGTGGTGACCGAGTCGCCGAGCTTCGCGAGCACGCGGGCACCCGAGATGTCCGAGACCGCGTCCGGCTGCATGGTCATGCCATCGAAGTACGGGGGCTTCCGCACGTAGGTGGACTCGCTGTCCCACTCGAACGTGTCACCGGTCGGGGTGGGCAGGTTCTTCCACCGATCGTCGCCCTCGAACACGGAGCCGTACTCGTGGGTGAACATCTCGGTGTCGATCGAGGCGTCGATGACCTGCTGGACCTCGGCCGTGTCGGGCCAGATGTCCTTGAGGTACACCGCGTTGCCGTCGGTGTCGGTGCCGAGCGAGTCGGTGTCGAAGTCGAAGTGCATCGAACCGGCGAGGGCGTACGCGATGACCAGCGGCGGCGAGGCCAGGTAGTTCATCTTCACGTCGGGGTTGATGCGGCCCTCGAAGTTGCGGTTGCCGGAGAGCACCGCGGTGACGGCGAGGTCGTTGTCCTGCACGGCCTGCGAGATCTCGTCCGGCAGCGGGCCGGAGTTGCCGATGCAGGTGGTGCAGCCGTAGCCGACCGTGTAGAAGCCGAGGTCCTCGAGGTAGGTCGTGAGTCCGGCCTTCTCGTAGTAGTCCGTGACGACCTTCGACCCGGGGGCCAGGGTGGTCTTCACCCACGGCTTGGCCTTGAGGCCCTTCTTCGCCGCGTTGCGGGCGAGGATGCCGGCGGCCATCATCACGGACGGGTTCGACGTGTTCGTGCAGGACGTGATCGCCGCGATCGCGACGGCGCCGTGGTCGATGGTGAACGGGTCACCGTCGGCGATGGCGACCGAGGTCGGCTTGGACACGGTGCCGGGCGCACTGGAGGCGTGGGCCGGGACCTCGGACGCCGGTGCGTCCTGCAGGTCGTCGACCGCGTGCTCGTCGCCGGGGGCCGCGGCCACCGGGTCGGAGGCGGGGAACGTGTCCGCGACGGCCTTGTCCTCTTCGGTGTGGTCGATGCTCGCGTAGTTGGCGAGGTCGACCTCGAACTGGTCCTTCGCGTGCGACAGGACGATGCGGTCCTGCGGGCGCTTCGGGCCGGAGATCGACGGGACGACCGTGGAGAGGTCGAGCTCGAGGTACTCCGAGTAGGCCGGCTCGACCGACGGGTCGTGCCAGAGGCCCTGGGTCTTCGAGTAGGACTCGACCAGGGCGATCTGTGCCTCGTCGCGACCGGTCAGGCGCAGGTAGTCGAGCGTGACGTCGTCGACCGGGAAGATCGCGGCCGTCGAGCCGAACTCGGGGCTCATGTTGCCGATGGTCGCGCGGTTCGCGAGCGGCACCGCGCCGACGCCCTCGCCGTAGAACTCGACGAACTTGCCGACCACGCCGTGCTTGCGGAGCTGCTCGGTGATGGTGAGCACCACGTCGGTCGCGGTCACGCCAGCGGGGATCTCGCCCGAGAGCTTGAAGCCGACGACCTTCGGGATGAGCATCGACACCGGCTGGCCGAGCATCGCCGCTTCGGCCTCGATGCCGCCGACGCCCCAGCCCAGCACACCGAGGCCGTTGACCATCGTGGTGTGCGAGTCGGTGCCGACCAGGGTGTCCGGGTAGGCGTAGGTCTCGCCGTCGAAGTCCCGCGTGTAGGTGACCTTCGCCAGGTACTCGATGTTGACCTGGTGGACGATGCCGGTGCCCGGCGGGACGACCTTGAAGTCCTCGAACGCCGTCTGGCCCCAGCGGAGGAACTGGTAGCGCTCCCCGTTCCGCTCGTACTCGAGGTCGGTGTTGCGCTGGAGGGCGTCCGAGCTGCCGAAGAGGTCCGCGATGACCGAGTGGTCGATGACCATCTCGGCCGGGGACAGCGGGTTGATCTTGTTCGGGTCGCCGCCGATCTCCGCCATCGCTTCGCGCATGGTGGCGAGGTCGACGATGCACGGGACGCCGGTGAAGTCCTGCATGACCACGCGGGCCGGGGAGAACTGGATCTCGGTGTCCGGGTCGGCCTCGGGATTCCACGAGCCGAGCGCGCGGATCTGGCCCTCGGTGACGTTCTTGCCGTCCTCGGTGCGCAGGAGGTTCTCGAGCAGCACCTTGAGGCTGTACGGGAGCTTCTCGTGCCCGGGCACGGCGTCGATCCGGTGGATGGCGTAGTCGACACCCCCGACCGAGAGTGTGTCCTTCGAGCCGAAGCTGTTGACTGCAGCCACTGTGCCGCCTCCCTGTTGATCGGTGTGCCCTCATCCTCGCGGGCCGCGGGACGTCCCACCAGCAAGGTGAACCTAAACCCGGGGACTCCGTCGTGCCCGGATGAAAGTGTCTTGACGTCGAGACAACTCTACACCGCGGCGGGTTCGTCCTTGACGAAGACGGTCCGGACGAGCAGCCACGTCACCCAGAGCAGGGCTGCGTAGAGCGGGACGCCGGTGATGAGCTTGATGCCGGCGAGCAGTTCGACCTGCGCTGCCAACCAGAGCGGGATCTCGAAAGCCAGGCGGAAGGCGAAGAGCCCGGCCCACATCCACGTCGCCACGGTCAGCACACGTCGCTTGGCCGGGTCGTCCCGCCAGTCGTGCCCGTCGTCGTCCCCCGGCACGAGCAGCCCGACGATCAGGCCGATCAGCGGCCGCCGCATCGCCAGCGTGACGAGGATGACCGCCAGGAACACCGCGTTGATGACGATGCCGGGGATGAAGTTGCTCTCGGCGCGACCGGTCAGCAGGGCGAGGCCCGCCGAGATCGCGACGCCGAAGATGCCGGCGAAGGACATCATGATCGACTGGCGCTGGAGCAGCCGGAGCACCACGAAGACGAGCCCGATCACGACCGGGACGACGACGCTCGGCACGACCTCCTTCGTGATCGCGTAGACGATCAGGAAGGCGAAGCCCGGCAGCACCGACTCGGCGAGCCCGCGGACACCACCGACGGCCGTCAGCAGGGCCTTGCCGGACGGGGCCTCCCCCGGGGCGACCTGCCCGATGCCCGCGTTCCGCACCGCGTCGCGCAGCTGAGCCTGCAGCGACAGCGGTTCGGCGCGCTCCTCGGCGAAGGGGTCCGGGGTGACCGCATCGGGACGCGAGCGGTCGTCGTGGTCCGTCACCGGGCCTCCAGGCTGGTTCGTGAGGTCGGCCGCAGCCGCGTCAGATGGTCGACTGCGCCGACTTCGGCATGTGCAGCGGGATCAGGTCGCGCGGCGGCATCGGGGTCGTGCCACGCACGACGACGACGCTGCGGAAGAGCTCTTCGATGTCGGCGGAGTCGTCGGGCTGGTCGGCGGCCTTGCCGGCGATCACGCCACGGAGGAACCAGCGCGGACCGTCGACGCCGACGAACCGGGCCGCACGGACGCCGTCGGTGACACCCTCGCCACCGACGACGGGCACCTGGGCGCGGAGTTCGGGGCCGAACGGGCCGTCGACCTCGGTCACGACACCGCCCTGCTGCTGGATCTGCTCCGCGATCTGCGCGCGGATCTCGTGCCACAGGCCGGTCGAACGCGGTGCGGCGAAGGGCTGCACCTGCAGGGTCGAGTCGTCGAAGTCGAGCCCGACGGCGACCACGCGCTGCGAGTCCTCTTCCACCTCGAGGCGGAGGTGCAGGCCCTCGCGCGGCAGGATCTTCACGCCACCCAGGTCGACGTACGGACGGACCAGGTTCGCCTCGGTCTCGTCGAGGGGGCCGTTGTCGCTGCGGTCCAGCGGCGCCGACTTGTCGGTCGACTCGGTGGCCAGCACCTCGTCGAAGCCCGCATCGGCGTCGTCGGCGAGTTCGATCTCGGGCGAGGGCCCGCCGATCTCGACGTCGTCCACCACGGCCTCGGCGACCTCGACCTCGTCGCGCTTGCGTCGTCCGATCCTCATGACCGCGTCCCTTCCAGACCCTGCTCGTGCATGTCGGCGGGCGCTCCCGCTCCGCCGTTCCGTTCGGTGTCCTGCTCGGCGTCGACGACGTCGGCGGACCCCTGGTGACCGGTGCGGTCACCGTAGCCCGACGACCCGAACCCGCCCTGTCCGCGGACGCTCTCCGGCAGCTCGGTGACCTGCGTGAACGTCACGCGGGGCACCGGCAGGACGATGAGCTGCGCGATCCGGTCGCCGACCTGGACCGCGTACGGCTCGGTGGCGTCCGTGTTGAGCAGCGCGACCTTGACCTCGCCGCGGTAGCCCGAGTCGATGGTGCCGGGCGCGTTCACGATCGTGATGCCGTGCTTGGCCGCGAGCCCGCTGCGGGGCACGACGAAGCCGACGTGCTGGTCCGGCAGGGCGATCGCGAGCCCGGTGCCGACCAGGCGGCGCTCCCCGGGCGCGAGCACGAAGGACTCGGCGGACACCAGGTCGGCCCCGGCGTCGCCGGGCTTGGCGAACACGGGGGCGGCGTTGCCGGTCCAGAGGACGTCGACTGCTTCGGTCACGAGACGAGGGTAGTGCAGACCGTGACCGATCCGTGACCTGCTCCGAGCACGCAGCGGCTCGTGGTCGAATGGAGGGGTGACCGTGTACCGCGAACGACTGTGGGCCCCGCCCGCCCTGTACCTGGCGACGGCGCTCGTCATCCCCGCGAGCCTCCTCGTCTTCCTGCCCATCAGCGCGACCGCCGGGGTCGCCGTGGCCATCGGCATGGAGCTCGGCGTGCTCCTGCTCCTGTGGGCACTCGCACCCGTCATCGAGGTGACGGACACCGAGTTCCGTGCCGGACGGGCCCACCTGCCCCGCTCGGTCGTCGGCGAGGTCGCCGGGTTCGACGGCGCTGCCGCGACGAGCCAGCGCGGACCGGAGCTGGACGCGCGCGCCTGGACCCTGTTCCGCGGCTACGTGCACGGGGTCGTCAAGGTCGAGGTCCGGGACGCCGCCGACCCGACGCCGTACTGGCTCGTGAGCGTCCGCGACCCGGAGGCCGTCACCCGCGCCCTGACGAGCGGCGCCACGCAGACGAACGTCACCGGACCGGCCTGACCGCGCACCCCGCACCCCGCACATGCGGAACGGCCCGCATCCAGCAGGATGCGGGCCGTTCCGGCGTTCGGTCGGTGTCTCAGAGTGCAGCGCACTCCATGCAGACCGGGCCGAGCTTCGTCTCGTGGTCGAGCTGCGAGCGGTGCTTCACCAGGAAGCACTCCACACAGGTGAACTCGTCGACCTGCGGGGGCAGGACGACGACGTCGAGGTCGACGTCGCTGAGGTCCTGGCCCGCGAGCTCGAAGCTGCCCGGGTTGTCAGAATCGTCGTCGACGACTCCCGACATCTTGTCGGGGACGCGCTCCTTGAGGGCCTCGATCGACTCCGAGTCAGAGTTGTCGTCGGTCTTCCGAGGGGCGTCGTAATCGGTGGCCATGCCCATCCATTTCTCGTATCGAGAGGTCGTCGCCGGATTCGGCGGCGACAGTTTGCACCACGGCCCGTCCGAGTGCAAACCGAGTACTCGAGCGGTGCGTTCTGGCCGTGCAACCCGGCGCGCATCCCGACCATTCCCGATGCCGGGGACGAGACGCGCGGCACGCCGGGTGCCTGCGCGGAAAGTGCTGCAGCGGCCTGCATACTCCTCGGGTACGAGGCACGACCGTACGCAGGCAGCGGAGGGCGGAACCCATGCAAGACGTGAGAGTCATCGGAGTCGAATCCGGGTCACTCCTCCTGGCGACCGACGGCGGGACCGAGTTCCGGCTGCCCGTCACCGCGTCGCTCCCGGGCCAGGTCCGGCAGGCGAACCCCGACTCCGGGCCGCAGAAGCGCGTCTCGCCGAAGGACGTGCAGGCGCGCATACGCAGTGGTTCCGACGCCGCCGACGTCGCCGCCGTCCTGGGGGTCGAGGTCGACTACGTCCGCCGCTTCGAGGGTCCGGTGCTCGCCGAGCGCGCGTTCGTCCTGGACGCCGCCCGACGGGTCAGTGTGACCCCGGTCGACGACGCGTCGCCCGACACCTTCGGCGCGGCCATCACGGCCCGCCTCGAGTCCGGTGACGCCACCGACATCGCGTGGTCGAGCTGGAAGCACGTCGAGAACGGCTGGCAGGTGCAGGTCCGCTACACCGCGGCCGAGGTCGAGCACGACGCCCAGTGGCGCTTCGACCCGAAGACCGCCACGCTCGTGCCGGACAACGGTGACGCGCACCGCCTGTCGCACACCGAGGACGAGGGCATCGCCCCGCGCCTCCGTGCCGTCGAGTACGAGCGTCAGGAGGAGGACGGCACCCGGTTCGACTCCGGCGCCTTCCACGTCGAGGAGCCCGTCGCCGAGGAACCCGCTGCCCCGGAGGCCGTCGAACGCACCTCGCTGCGTCCGCCGCTCCCCCGCATCGGCACCTCGTACGTCGAGGAGCGCGCGCCCGGCAACGAGACCGCGGACCTGCTCGAGGCGCTCCGTCGTCGCCGCGGTGAGCGCGAGGCCGCGTCCTTCCCCGACCAGCAGGACGCCCCGCGCGGCACCTCGGTCGGGCTCGTCGACCTGCCCGTGTCCCCGGTCGACGACTCGGACACCGCCCCGCAGCCGGAGGCCCGCCCCACCGCTGTCCCGGACGGCGACAGCCGCTCGGACCGCCGCAAGCGCAGCCGCCGGGCGATGCCCAGCTGGGACGAGATCGTCTTCGGCACCCGTCCGGACGACGACACCGTCTGACCCGACGGACTCCGACAGGAGGCCCGCCCCACGTCCGTGGGGCG
>NZ_JARUXD010000099.1:0-9229 GCF_030433875.1 Curtobacterium sp. PsM8
GTGGGGCGCCCGGGGGGGCGGGGCGGGCGCGCCCCGCCCACAACCCGCTCGGCGGGCGGCCCGGCCCCCCGGGCGGGGGGGGCCTCCCGTCATGTCGTGGCCCGGCCACGTCGTCGCCGCGAGACGACGGTCAGTTCCCCACCGAGCAGGTCTGTTCGGCTGCGCTCTGCCCGGTGATCGACGACGGCAGCGGCGTCGAGGACGGGCTGCTCGTGGTCGTGGTCTCCGGGGCCGGCGTCCCGGACCCGGAGCTCGCTGCGGGCGAGGAGGCTGACGGGGTGGACGGAGCGGACGTCGGCGACGGAATCGCGGTGCCGGACGACTCCCGGGACGCACGGCCCGTCGAGGAGTCGCTCAGCGACGTCCGCTCGTCCGTCTGCAGGGCCACGTTGAGGGCGTGGGCGTTCGTCTCGTCCACGACCACCCGGGCCGGGTCCGCGGGGTCGTCGACGACCGGGTACTGCACGAAGAGCATGCTCGACGTGCTCATGCCGCGCAGGGTGGAGGCGAGTCCGACGAGGGTCCGGGTCTGGGCGAGGCCGTCCGACAGGGTCATGTTCGACAGTGCGGCACCGGCCAGTTTGTAGAGCGTGAGCGGGTTCGAGAGCGTGCCGTTCGACGTCACCTGACGGAGGAGTGCCGACAGGAACACCTGTTGCGAGCTGATCCGGGCCAGGTCGCTGCCGTCACCGACGCCGTGCCGGGACCGCAGGAAGGCGAGTGCGTCCGTGCCCTGCAGCGAGTGCGCGCCGGCGCTGAGGTGCAGCCCGGTGAAGGAGTCATCGATCGGGGACGCCACGCAGACGTCGACCCCGCCGAGGGCGTTCGACATCTCGATGACGCCGTCGAAGGTGATGAGTCCGGCGTAGGGGACGGTCAGGCCGGTGAGGTTCTCGACGGTGTCGACGACGCACGAGACGCCGCCGTTGCCGAGCGCGGTGTTGAACTGCGCGGATGCCGCTGCCGGGTACGTGGTGCCGGTCTCCGGGTTGGTGCACGCCGGGATCGGGACCATGAGGTCACGGGGGAAGCTGACGGCGGTGAGCTGCTGGTGGTCCTCGGAGACGTGCACGAGCATCGTGACGTCGTTGCGGGCACCCTCGACGTCCTCGTCGGAATCGAACTGTCCGACGCGGGTGTCACTGCCGATGAGCAGGATGTTCGCGCCGCCCTTGATGGCGGTGATGTCGGCGGTCTTCGCGGTGCTCTGGTCATCGGTGCTCAGCGGCACGGTCCTGGTCGAGGTGGCGAGCTGCGCGGCGGCGATCGTCGCGACGCTGGTGCCGCTGACCAGGACCACCGCGGCCGCTGCGGCGACGACGGTGAGGAGGGTCGTCCACCCGCGTCGGCGGGGGAGTCGACCGTGGCGCGCGACGGGGCGCGGGCGGCCGGGGGCGTCGGGCACGGGTGTCCTCCTTCGATCAGGGCTCCGGTCACCGTACGGCTCCGGGCTCCGTGTCGACGACGGAGAAGGCATGAGGTCGCTGTGGAACGGCGTCCCTGCGCACCGCGGAGCGCGCTCCGTCCCCTGCACTGGGGTGCTCCTCGGGCTCTGGACGGCCCCCCGACTCGCGGAAGGTCGAACCAGCACTTGGCAATCCGCCGTCTACCACATAAGATCGATCTTTGGTGTGCCATGCCTTCTGGCGTGGCGCCCGAACCCGCAGACCGGCTCGGGGATCACACCGGTAATCCAACCAAGCGACAGTGAGGCTATGGCCAAGAAAGACGGCGTCATCGAGATCGAAGGCTCGGTGCTCGAAGCTCTGCCCAACGCGATGTTCCGCGTTGAGCTGACCAACGGACACAAGGTCCTCGCGCACATCTCCGGGAAGATGCGCCAGCACTACATCCGCATCCTCCCCGAGGACCGCGTGATCGTCGAGCTGAGCCCGTACGACCTGACCCGCGGCCGGATCGTCTACCGCTACAAGTGATCCGCGAGCTGGAAAGGAACGGCAAGGCGAACCCGCCGAGCACGAAGCCAGCGAGCACGAGGAACGAACAATGAAGGTCAACCCCAGCGTCAAGGTCATCTGCGAGCACTGCCGCGTCATCCGCCGCAAGGGCCGCGTCATGGTGATCTGCAAGAGCAACCCGCGTCACAAGCAGCGCCAGGGCTAGTCCCTGACGGACCAGCGAGAGCTGCTCCGGAACGGACTCCGGTCCGGCTGCACGACCGGGGCCGCCAGTCGCGAGACTGCCAGCGGCTCGAGCACGACCCACAACTGAACATCGACAACGCAGTGTCAGATCCCGTCCGCATCAGCGGGTGGGGGACACCTCGGGTCGGAGGCCCGGGCACCGGCACTGCGCCACACCTCCATCGACAACAGGAGCAGCCAGCACAATGGCACGTCTAGCAGGCGTCGACATCCCGCGCGAGAAGCGCGTGGAGATCGCACTCACCTACATCTACGGGGTCGGCCGTACCCGCGCCGTCCAGACGCTCGCGGAGACCGGCATCTCCGGCGACATCCGCGTCAAGGACCTCACCGACGACCAGCTCGTCGCCCTCCGCGACTTCATCGAGGGCACCTTCAAGGTGGAGGGTGACCTCCGCCGTGAGGTCGCCGCCGACATCCGCCGTAAGGTCGAGATCGGTAGCTACGAGGGTCTCCGCCACCGTCGCGGTCTCCCGGTGCGCGGTCAGCGCACCAAGACGAACGCTCGTACCCGCAAGGGTCCGAAGCGCACCGTGGCAGGCAAGAAGAAGGCTCGATAGGAGATCACGATGGCTACCCCCAAGACCGCCGCGCGCAAGCCGCGCCGCAAGGAGAAGAAGAACGTCGCTGTGGGCCAGGCCCACATCAAGAGCACGTTCAACAACACCATCGTCAGCATCACCGACCCGTCGGGTGCCGTCCTCAGCTGGGCGTCCTCCGGGGCCGTCGGCTTCAAGGGCTCGCGCAAGTCGACGCCGTTCGCGGCGCAGCTCGCCGCCGAGTCGGCTGCTCGTCAGGCAGCGGAGCACGGCGTCAAGAAGGTCGACGTCTTCGTCAAGGGACCGGGTTCCGGTCGTGAGACGGCGATCCGTTCGCTCCAGGCCGCTGGCCTCGAGGTCGGTTCGATCAACGACGTGACGCCGCAGGCGCACAACGGGTGCCGCCCGCCGAAGCGCCGCCGCGTCTGACGCGAGGAGCAACAGGCCGTTCCCCGCTCGTTCCCTGACCGGGACGAGTGGGGGCGGCCATTCCTGGTCGTTCGATCGCGCACTCCTGTGCGCGTGATCACAACTGAAACAGACCCGTCGGGGCCCGGCCGGCCCCGTCGTACCGCCAAGTGTCATATAGCGGACACTTCGCCGAAAGGAATTCCACAGTGCTCATTGCACAGCGCCCCACCCTGAACGAGGAGTCCATCTCCGAATTCCGCTCGCGCTTCGTCATCGAACCGCTCGAGCCGGGCTTCGGGTACACCCTCGGCAACTCGCTGCGCCGCACGCTCCTCTCGTCCATCCCCGGTGCTGCAGTCACGAGCATCCGCATCGACGGTGTCCTCCACGAGTTCAGCACCGTTCCCGGTGTCAAGGAAGACGTCACCGAGATCATCCTGAACATCAAGAGCCTGGTCGTCTCCAGCGAGCACGACGAGCCGATCACCGCCTACCTGCGCAAGCAGGGTGCCGGTCAGGTCACCGCCGCGGACATCTCCGCGCCGGCCGGTGTCGAGATCCACAACCCGGACCTCGTCATCGCGACCCTGAACGACTCCGCCCGCTTCGAGCTGGAACTGACGATCGAGCGTGGCCGCGGCTACGTCTCGGCGACCCAGAACCGCTCGGAGTTCAGCGAGGCCGGTCAGATCCCGATCGACTCGATCTACTCGCCCGTGCTCAAGGTCACCTACCGCGTCGAGGCGACGCGTGCCGGTGAGCGCACGGACTTCGACCGCCTGGTCGTCGACGTCGAGTCGAAGCCCGCGATCACGCCGCGCGACGCCATCGCGTCGGCCGGTCGCACGCTCGTCGAGCTGTTCGGGCTCGCCCGCGAGCTCAACACGGCAGCTGAAGGCATCGAGATCGGCCCCGCGCCGGTCGACGCCGTGCTGTCGAACGAGCTGCAGACGCCGATCGAGGACCTCGACCTGTCGGTCCGTAGCTACAACTGCCTGAAGCGCGAGGGCATCAACACGGTGTCCGAGCTCGTCGCCCTCTCGGAGACGCAGCTCATGAACATCCGCAACTTCGGCCAGAAGTCGGTGGACGAGGTCAAGGACAAGCTCACCGAGCTCGGCCTGTCCCTCAAGGACACCGTCCCCGGATTCGATGGTGCCCACTTCTACAGCGGGTACGACGAGGACGAGTCCAGCAACTGACCTCGCGCTGACGCGCACGCGCTCCTGACACGGGGCGCACCACCATCACCACTGGAGAACTGACATGCCGAAGCCCACCAAGGGCCCCCGCCTCGGTGGCGGTCCCGCCCACGAGCGCCTGCTCCTGAGCAACCTCGCCAACGCCCTGTTCACGCACGGCCGCATCACCACGACCGAGACGAAGGCCAAGCGCCTCCGCCCGGTCGCCGAGCGCCTCATCACGTTCGCGAAGCGTGGCGACCTGCACGCTCGTCGTCGTGTGATCGCAGCCCTGCGCGACAAGACCGTCGTGCACACGCTGTTCACGGAGATCGCGCCGCAGGTGGCCGACCGCCAGGGCGGTTACACCCGCATCACGAAGCTCGGCTTCCGCAAGGGCGACAACGCTCCCCTCGCCTCGATCGAGCTCGTCCTCGAGCCCGTCTCGAGCACGCCGGCTCCGGTCTCGCGCAAGGCTGCTCCGGCCGCCGCTGCGCCGGCCGCGACGGAGACCGACACCACGGAGGCCCCGGTCGACGAGACCGAGACCACCGAGGAGTCGACCCCGGTCGCCGAGGAGACCACGACCGACGCTGCTGCCGAGGTCGAGGCCGACGCCGCTGCCAAGTCGGACGACGCCGCGGACTCGTCCAAGTAGTCGCACCGCACCACCAGGAGGGCCCTCGCAGCGCAGGCTGCGGGGGCCCTCCTGCATGTCCAGGGGTCCCCGCCGCCCCGACAGGCCCGCCCCGTCAGGCCCGACCCGGAGGCGCGACCAGCGGCCGCCGCGTACCGTGTCGGCCGACGAGATGAGAGCACCCATGCAGTTCCAGCACATCGCCGGGGTCGGCACGCGCGTCTGGCGGTGGAGTCGGAGTTCCGGCACGCAGCCGCGCCTGCTCCACGCCGCCAAGGCCGCCGCTGCCGCAGCCCTGGCTTGGGTCGTCGCCCGGCACGTCCCCGGAGTCGCGTCCGACTACCCGTACTACGCCCCGCTCGGCGCCGTGGTCGCGATGCAGACGACGGTGTTCGCGGGCCTCCGGAGCGGTGTGCAGACCCTGGTCGGCATCGCACTGGGCATCGCGGTGGCAGCGTTCACGATGTGGGTGGGGGACCCCGGTGTCCTCGCGGTCGCGCTGGCGGTCGGGGTCGGCGTGCTCGTCGGCGGGTTCCGGATCCTCGGCGAGGGCAGCTCGTGGGTGTCGACGGCGGCGCTGTTCGTGCTGCTCGTCGGGGGTGCGCACGCCGAGGGGTACTCGCTCGGGTACCTCGTGCAGATGGCCGTCGGCGTGGTCGTCGGCCTGCTGGTGAACTTCCTGGTGTTCCCGCCGCTGCGCTTCTGGGACGCCGAGCGCCGCATCGACCAGGTGAACAGTGTGCTGGCCGAGCACCTCGACGGCCTGGCGGATGTCCTGGAGCAGGGCGAGCGGGACGAGCGGGCGTGGGACCGGGCGCAGGACCGGCTGGACCGGGCGATCGCCGACGTCCGCAGCCGGGTGTCGATCGCGCAGGAGAGCCGGCGCATCAACCCGCGCGGGGCGCTCCGCGGTTCACGGGCACGGCTGCAGCACGACGGGTCGCGCTTCCGGGCGCTCGAGCGGGTCGCCTGGTACACGACGGACCTCACCGAGCTCGTGGCCCGGTCGGGTCCGGTGTCGTCGAACCTCGGTCGGCCGGACGAGGCGTTCACCGAACCCCTCACGACGGCGATCCGGCAGGTCGCGGCGATGGTGCGCGGCGACCACCCGCCCGAGGAGGGCGACCGGGCGATCTCGGAACTCGAAGAGGCACTCGACGCCTCCCGCGAGAACCCGTCCGACGTGGCGGTGACGTCGTCGGCGCTGGTCTCGCTCCGGGGGATCGTCGAGTCCGAGCGTCGGGCGACGCAGGACGTCGACACCGAGACCGGACCGTCGACCTGACCGGCTCGACCTGACCTGACCGGCTCGCCCTGACGGACCCCGCGCCTAGACTTCCCCCGTGTCCACGCCGCGCATCGCCGTCCTCGGTCCGGTGCTCGCCGAGGACCCCACCGGGGCGCTCGTGCCCCTGCCCGGGGCACTGGCACGCACCTTCCTCACCGCACTCGTGCTGGCGCGCGGCCGCGCCGTGACCACCGGCTCCCTGATCGACGACCTGTGGGGTGACGAACCGCCGAAGGGTGCCCGCGCAGCCCTGCAGACCCTCGTCTCCCGCCTCCGCCGCGCGACCGCCGACGGGCTCGTCGTCTCGACCGCCGCCGGGTACGCCCTCGGGGTGGATACCGACGCGACGGACCTGGGGGCGGCCGAACGGACGCTCGACGGCTCCCCGGACGCATCCGGGGACGCCGCGGCGCTCCGTGCAGCACTGGACCGCTGGCGCGGTGAGCCCGGCGGTGACCTCGAGGGTCCGGTCGGGACGGCACTCGCCGACCGCGCGAGCGCGGTCCGACGAGACCTCCGTCGACGACTGGCCACGGTCCTCCAGTCCGACGGCCAGCCGGACGCCGCCGCCGCGATCTGGCGCGAGGAGGCTGCCGCCGACCCCTTCGACGAGTCCGTCGTCGCCGGGCTCGTCCGGGCACTCGCGGCCGGCGGCCAGTCGGCGGAGGCGCTCGCCGTCTTCGCCGCGCACCGTGACCGGTTGTCCGACGAACTGGGTGCGGACCCCTCGGTCGACCTGGTCCGACTGAACGCCGACGTGCTCCGGAGCGCCGGACCCGCCAGCGGCTCGGTCCGTCGGGTCGGGCTGCGGGCCGCCCCGAACGCACTCATCGGACGGGAGGCCGACCTCGCCGCCGTCACGCGCCTCCTGTCCGACGCACGGCTGGTGACGATCCTCGGAGCCGGTGGACTCGGCAAGACCCGACTGGCCCAGGCCGCGGCGGCGACCGTGCCGGCGGCCTGCGGGGTCGTCGTCGTCGAGCTCGCACCGCTCACCACCGGCGAGGACGTCGTCCCCGCGATCGGCGCGCTGCTGGGGCTCGCCGAGGTGCGCAGTGCGCGGAGCCTCCGGGACGCGGTGATCGCCGACCTGCGCACCCGCGTGGTCCGGGCGCTCGGCGAGGAACCCACGCTGCTCGTGCTCGACAACTGCGAGCACATCCTCGAGCCGGTCGCCGCGTTCGCCGCGGACCTGCTCGCGGTGCTGCCCGGACTGCGGATCCTGACGACCTCGCGCGCGCCGCTCGCGGTCGCCGGCGAGGTCGTCGCGCCGCTGGCACCGCTGCCCGTCGAGGCCGACGGGGCAGCCGTCCGCCTGTTCACCGACCGGGCACGGGCCGCTCGTCCGGGGGCGGTGCTGCCGGTCGACGCGGTCCGCCGGATCTGCACGCGGCTGGACGGTTCACCGCTGGCGATCGAACTCGCCGCCGCCCGGATCCGGGGGATGAGCGTCGACGAGATCGAGCGACGACTCGACGACCGCTTCGCGTTGCTCCGGGGCGGCGACCGGTCGGCACCCGAGCGACACCGGACCCTGCTGGCGGTGATCGAGTGGAGCTGGCGGCTGCTCGACGCCGGTGCGCGGGACCTGCTGACCCGCCTCGCGCTGTTCCCCGACGGCCTGTCCGTCGACGCCGTCGAAGCGGTCGCCCCACCGGAGCGGCTGCACGACGCCCTCGACGACCTGGCGGAACTGGTCGAGCAGTCCCTCGTGCAACTCGTCGAGCAGGAGGGGGAGCCGGTCCGCTACCGCCTGCTCGAGACCGTCCGCGAGTTCGGTGCCGCACGACTCGAGGAGTCCGGGGCGACCGCCGACGTCCGCGCCGCGATGACGCGCTGGGCCTGCCGGACCGCCGCCGGGCACGACCTGTTCATCGTCCGGACCACGGACCAGGTCGCCCGCTTCCGGGTCCTGGAACGCGAGGCCGACAACCTCGTCACGATGCTGCGCTGGGCCCTCCGCACTGGGGATCCGGTCGCGGTCGCCCCGCTCTTCTCGGCGCTCGCCGGGTACTGGTCGTTCCGCGGGGCGCACGGCGAGGTCGCGGCCATCGCACCGGACGTCGTCGCGGTGCTCCGGACGCTGGGACCTGGCGGCGGCGACCCGGCGAACGCGCTCGCGAGCGACCCGGGCGTCCGCACCGCGGCGGTCCTCGGCCTCGTCATCGCCTGCGCGACGGCCGCCTTCACGGACCGCCGTACCTCGGTCCGTGCCCGCGCGGCGCTCCGCCGCCTCCGTCGGACGGGCGTGACCGGCGTGCCCGTGGTCGACGCGCAGGCCGAACTGCTGCTCACCCTCGGGCGTCGGAGCGTCGGTGAGGCCGCACTGGCCCGGCTCCGCGAGGACCCGGACGCCGGCGTGGCGTGCCTGGCACACCTGCTCAGTGCCCCGCTGACCGAGAACGACGGCGAGCTCGAACGCGCCCTGGGCTTCGCGACCCGTGCGCGGGTGCTCGCCGAGCAGGCCGGGGACGTCTGGACCTCGGGCACCGCGGCCGTCTCGGTCACGCAGCTCGCCGGACAGCTCGGTCGGCACGAGCAGGCGCTCGACGCAGCCGACGCGGCCCGTGCGCGACTCGAGCAGTTCGGCGCCGAGGACGACCTGATCGAGGTGGGGTGGAGCGTCGGGCTGAGTGCCGCGGCGACCGGGGACGTCGAGCGCGCCCGGACGCTGGCCACCGAACTCGCCGCGCTGCCGGCGTCGCCCGGCGTCGGGCCGGTCGGCGGACCGGGCGGCGGCCCCGGCGGCGAACGTGCGCAGATGGCGTTGCTCGCGCACGCGGTGCGCGCCGAGGTCGCGCGCGCCGAGGGCGACCCGGTCCGTGCGGTCGGGGAGTACCGACGGGCGTGGGACGGCGTGCTGCCGCACCGACGTGCGGCGAGCCAGTGGGTGATGATCGTCGGGGGCGCCCCGCCGGGGCGGGCGGGCGCGGGGGGCCGCGGCCCGGGGGCGGGGGGGCGGGGGGGGGGGGGGGGGGGGGGGGGGGGGGGGGGCGCCGCGGGCCGGG
>NZ_JARUXD010000009.1:0-76931 GCF_030433875.1 Curtobacterium sp. PsM8
CCGCGTCCCCCCCCGGGGTTTTCCCCCCCCCCCCTTGGGCCCCGCCGGCCCCCCCCCTTTCCCCCGGGGGGGGCGCCGGGGGCCCCCCCCCCGGGGGCCCCCCGGGCCGTTCCTCGTCCCGACGTGTTAGGTTGTGCGCAATATGATTGCATGCAGCAGGATCACCCGCGCGGTCGGTACCGCCCTCACCGCGCACGGCGCGGCGACGTTCGTCGCCGACCCGCTCCGGCAGCGCGCCGGCCGGATGGCCGACCGCGGCTTCGCCCCTGGCGTCCCGCACGCGGTCCTCGTCCCGCTGCTCGAGGTCGCGTCCGGCACCCTGCTCCCCCGCACCGGACGGGTCGGCGCTGCCGCAGCCGCGGCAGCCACCGCGCTCGGTGCAGTCCGCGTCGGTGCGGACGTCGAGGACCGCACGGTGACCACCGGCACCGCTGCTGCAGCCGGCCTGACCGTCGCCGGGCTGGGCGCTGCCGTCCGCGCCACCCGAGGCCGTGCTCGCGCCGGACTCCTCGCCGTGATCGGCACCGTCGTCGTGTTCGAGCTCGTCCGCCGCCGCCGCGTGCTCCGGGCGCGCTGACCCGGTCCACCTCCCTCCCCTCCGGCTCCCCCACCACCGAAAGGCACCCGAACCGATGTCCCGTCGCCGTTCCTCCCGCTCCTCCGTCCCCCGCACCGTCGTCCGCATCCTGCTCGGCGCGACGATGACCTGGGCCGGCATCAGCCACCTCACCGTCGCCCGCGAGGAGTTCCGCGCCCAGGTGCCGAAGTTCGTGCCGCTCGACCCCGACGTGACGGTCCTGGCATCCGGCATCGCCGAGATCTCGCTCGGCGCCGCCCTCATGTTGCTCGTCCGTCGTCAGGCGACGGTCGGCTGGGTCGCTGCAGTGTTCTTCACGGCGATCTTCCCCGGCAACATCGCGCAGTGGATGCACCACCGCGACGGCTTCGGGCTGGACACCGACACCAAGCGCTTCGTCCGCCTGCTGTTCCAGCCGGTGCTCATCGCCGTCGCACTCTGGGCCACGAACGCGCTCCGCAAGCGCCGCTGAGCCGCCCCTCGCGGTGAGCTAGCCTCGTCCGCGATGACGACGAGTACCCGGGTCACCCTCGGTCGCCGCGAGGACCTCGGCGCCGACTGCGCCAACTGCTTCGGCCTCTGCTGCGTCGCGTTGGCGTTCACCCGGTCGGTGGACTTCCCGGTGGACAAGGACGCCGGCGACCCCTGCGCCAACCTCGACCCCACCGACGGGTGCACGATCCACCCACGCCTGCGGGCCGAGGGGTTCCGTGGCTGCACGGTGTTCGACTGCTCGGGCGCCGGGCAGAAGGTGTCCCGCCACACGTTCGCCGGCCGGTCCTGGCGGGACGACACCGCCACCCGGGACGCGATGTTCGCGGTCTTCCCCGTCGTCCGACGGCTGCACGAACTGCTCCGGTACCTGGACGAGGCGATCACCCTCGCCCACGACGCCCGGGCGGCCGCACCGCTGACGGAGCGGTTCGACCGGGTGCGCGCCCTCAGCGACGCCGACCCGGACACCCTGCTGGCTGCCGACGTGGACGCGGAGTACGACGCCACCCGGCCGCTCCTGCTCGGCGCGAGCCGGGACGCCCGCGCCCGGAGCGCTCGTGACGGCAGCGGCGACGACCGGCGCATCGGCCGCCTGCGCGTCGGCCCCGGCGCCGACCTGCTCGGAGCCGACCTGCGGCGCGCGGACCTGCGGGGTGCGAGCCTCCGCGGTGCGCTCCTCATCGGTGCCGACCTGACGGGTGCCGACCTCCGCCGATGCGAGTGCATCGGTGCAGACCTCCGCGACGCCGACCTGTCCGGAGCCGACCTCCGCGGCGCGGTCTACCTGACACAGATGCAGGTGAACGCGGCTCGAGGGGACGGGCGGACCCGCCTCGACGACGGCTTCCAGCGGCCGTCCCACTGGGCGGGCTGACCCGCACGATCGCGCTCCGCACCGCGCCGCAGCCCGTCGACGACACGGCCGGACGACGGCACGGCCGCGTGACGACACGGCCGGACGACCACTCGGTGCGTCGACGACGCAGCCCGACGCACCCAGACCCGACGCACTCAGACCCGACGCACTCAGACCCGACGCGCCCCACCCGCCGCGACCCACCCGCCGCGACCCGCCGACGGCCGGGAGGCCCGTGGCGGATCCGCCACGGGCCTCCCGTCCGTCAGCCGGCGACGTCAGTAGTCGACGCGCCCGTGCCGGTTGTGGAACTCGCCGGTCGGCCCGTCCGGACCGAGGAGCGCGAGCATGACGGTGGCGTCCGTGCCCTCGGTCACCGTCTGGTGACCGGAGTGCCCGTTGAAGTCCGTCGCGGTGTAGCCCGGGTCGCTGACGTTGACGCGGAAGCCCGGCAGGTTCTTCGCGTACTGCACGGTGAGGGTGATGACGGCGGCCTTCGACGCGGCGTACGGGATGCTCGGCACGTGGAACTCGTCGTGTCCCGGCGTGCTGAGGAACCGCGGCCAGCCGACGCCGGACGCGACGTTCACGATGACGGGGTTCTCGGAGGCACGGAGCAGCGGCAGCGCAGCCTGGGTGACCCGGACGATGCCGGTGACGTTGGCGTCGAGGACGGACGCCATCGCGTCGGCGGTGAGGTCGTCGACCCCGTGCGCGGTGCCGAGCACCCCGGCGTTGTTGACGAGGACGTCGAGCGCCGGGATCGACGCGACGGCCTCGTCGATGCTCGACTGGTCGGTGACGTCGAGGCGGACGACGGTGGCGCCGAGGGCACGCACCTCGTCTGCGTCGTCGGGGTTGCGGACGCCGGCGTACACGGTGTGGCCGGCTTCGAGGAGTCGGCGGGCGGTCTCGAGTCCGAGGCTGCGGTTCGCCCCGGTGATGAGTGTGGTGGTCATGGGGACCATCGTGCTCGCTCTGCCCCGACTCCCCCAGGCCCCGGTCGACGTGCTGTCCGGTGGACCCTGGGACTGTGAGTACCACGGTCCCGCTGCCGATCCGCGCGAGGATGGGTGCATGAGCGAGTTCGCCGACGTCCTGCGGTCCTGGCGCGACCGGGTCACCCCTGCCGAGGTCGGGCTGCCCGCCGGCGCCGGGCGGCGGACCGCGGGCCTCCGGCGTGAGGAGCTCGCGGCCCTCGCCGGCGTGAGCGTCGACTACGTCGTCCGGCTCGAGCAGGGCCGTGCGACGAACCCGTCACCGCAGCTGCTCGCCGCCCTCGCCACCGCGCTCCGTCTGACCGAGCCGGAGCGCGACCACCTGTTCCGCGTCGCCGGCGCCGCTCCCCCGTCGCGCGGGCTCGTCCCCCGGCACATCACGCCCGGTGTGCAGCGGATCGTCGACCGGCTCACGGACGTGCCGCTCGCCGTGTTCACCGCCAGCCACGACCTGCTGCACCGCAACGAGCTCTGGGCCGCGGCCACGGGCGACGGCGACCGGTGGCAGGGGCGCTCGGCGAACCTGGTCTGGCAGTTCTTCACCGACGGCCACGCCGGGGTCGACTTCGACGACGAGCACGCTGAGGCCTTCGCGTCGGACCTGGCCGCAGACCTCCGCACCGCGCTCGGTCGTTACCCGGACGACCGCCACCTCGCCGAGCTGGTGCGGGACCTGCGGGCGACGAGCCCCGAGTTCGAGCGGCGCTGGGGTGAGGCCCGGATCGCCGAGCACCGGACCAGCCGCAAGACCCTGCGGACGCCGGTCGGCCCGATCGAGGTCGACTGCGACACCCTCTCGGTGCCGGGCAGCGACCTGCGGATCGTCGTCTACACGGTGGTCCCCGGCAGCGAGGACGCGTCGCGACTCGACCTGCTGCGGGTCACGGGCCTCCAGCGCGTCTGACCCTCCGCAGAACGCAACGTGGGCGGCACCGCGCAACGGAGTACCGCTGCGAGGAACCGCCCACGTTGCGTGTTGCGAGAGGACTACTCGCCGAAGCCGGAGCGGACCAGGTCCGCCAGCGCGTCGACCGCCGCACGTGCGTCGGGGCCGGAGGCCTCGATCGTCACCGACGCACCCTGCGGCAGGGCGAGCGCCATGATCGCCAGCAGGCTCTTCGCGTCGACGCCGTTCACCCGGACGGACGCGTCGTGCTTCGCGGCGGTCTTCACAAACTCCGCGGCGGGACGTGCGTGCAGGCCGGACGCGTTGACCAGCTCCACGGTGGCGGACGCGTGGGTCCCGTCGGCCGCAGCAGCGTGGGTCCCGTCGGCCGCAGCAGCGTGGGTCCCGTCGGCCGCAGCAGCGTGGGTCCCGTCGGCCGCACCGGCGTCGGTCACGTGGGGCGCGCCTCCCGGGAGGCCCGTGGCCGCGTCGTCGGGACCGGCGTCGGTCCCGCCACCGGCAGCGCTGGCAGCAGCCGCCAGGACCGCGTCGACGGCACCGCCGGTCTGGGCAGCGACCGCCGCAGCGACGGTCCCCTCGACGACCGGTGCCTTCGAGACGTGCACGCGTGCACGGACCTCGTCGTCGAGGAAGTCGAGCGCGGTGTCCGTCGTGAGGTAGGCCGATCCGAGGTCGCAGAGCACGACGATGCCGTCCGCTCCGGCGAGCTGTTCGATGCCGGCGGTGATCGCC
The DNA here is from genome assembly GCF_030433875.1 of Curtobacterium sp. PsM8. Classification (NCBI taxonomy): domain Bacteria; kingdom Bacillati; phylum Actinomycetota; class Actinomycetes; order Micrococcales; family Microbacteriaceae; genus Curtobacterium; species Curtobacterium sp. PsM8. The sequence continues at coordinate 4,566 of NZ_JARUXD010000009.1, forward strand.
TCGAACGAGGTGCCGATGCCGCCCTCGTCGGTGCCGCCCGCTGCGACGAGCTGCACGTCGCCGGCCATCTGCCGGGCGATGTCGACCGTGCCCTGAGCGACGGCGGCGCTGTGCGAGACGACGAGGATGCCGACGCTCATGCCGCGTCCACGGCCGCGCGCAGGACGTAGGCGCTCGACTGGGCGCCCGGGTCGCGGTGCCCGACGGCACGGTCGCCGAGGTAGCTCGCACGGCCCTTCCGGGCGACGAGTGCGTCGGTCGACTCCGCACCGGTGGCGGCGGCGTCGGCGGCCGCGGCGAGCACGCGCTCCGGGGTCTCCCCCGCTGCGGCTGCCGCAGCTGCCGCGTCGACGGCCGGCGTCCACGCGTCGATCATCGTCTTGTCGCCGACCTCGGCCTTGCCGCGGGAGACGACGCCGTCACGCGCCGCGGTGAGGACCGCGACGAGCGTGTCGGCGTCGAGCTCCGTGGCGTCGCCGGCAGCCTGGGCCGCCTTGAGGTACGCGGTGCCGAACAGCGGGCCGGCCGCGCCACCCACGGTGGAGATGAGCTTCGTCGCCACGAGCTTGAACACGGCGCCCGGGGTCTCGAGGTCCGCGTCGTCGAGCGCGACGAGCACCGCCCGGAACCCGCGGTCGAGGTTCTCACCGTGGTCGCCGTCACCGATCTCGCGGTCGAGCGTGATCAGCTCCGCCCGGTGCTCGTCGATCGTGGCGGCGGTGCGGCGGACCCAGTCGATGGCCCAGGCGGTGTCGAGCGACAAGGTGTGTCCCTTCGTGCGGCCGACCCGTGGTCGGCGTCGTGAGCGGAGTCGTCGTGCGGTGTCAGCGCCCCCAGCGGAGCGACGGCGTCTCCACCGGCGCGTCCCAGAGTGCCGTGAGGTCCTCGTCGAGCACCGTGACGGTGAGTGAGAACCCCTGCATCTCGAGGGAGGTGACGTAGTTGCCGACCAGGCTACGCGCGACCGTGTAGCCGCGATCCGACAGGACCTCGGCGGCGCGTCGGTAGGCGATGTAGAGCTCCGACTGCGGCGTGCCGCCCATGCCGTTGACCAGCAGGAGCAGCTGCGAGCCGGCGGGTGCCTGCAGGTCGGTCAGGATCGGCTCGAGCACGCGGTCGACCAGTTCGTCGGCCGGGGCCATCGGGATGCGCTCGCGACCGGGCTCGCCGTGGATGCCGATGCCGAGTTCGACCTCGTCGTCGGCCAGCGTGAACGAGGGCTCGCCGGCGTGCGGGACGGTGCCGGAGGCCAGCGCGAGCCCCATGGACCGGGTCACCTCGTTGACGTGCCGGGCCACCGCCGCGACGGCGTCCAGGTCGTCACCGCGCTCGGCGGCGGCGCCGGCACACTTCTCGACGACGACCGTGCCGGCCACGCCACGGCGACCGGCGGTGAAGAGCGAGTCCTGCACGGCGACGTCGTCGTCGACCACGACGCTCTCGACCCGGACGTCGTCCATCGCGGCGAGCTCGGCGGCGGTCTCGAAGTTCAGGACGTCCCCGGTGTAGTTCTTCACGATGTGGAGCACGCCCGCTCCCCCGTCGACGGTCTTCGTGGCGGCGACGATCGGGTCGGGGGTCGGGCTGGTGAACACCGGTCCGGGGACCGCGGCGTCGAGCATGCCGTGTCCGACGAAGCCGGCGTGCAGGGGCTCGTGGCCGCTGCCGCCGCCGCTGACGATGCCGACCTTGCCGCTGACCGGGGCGTCCCGGCGGTGCAGGTGCAGCGGGTCCTCGACCAGCACCACCTGTTCGGCGTGGGCGAGGGCGAACCCCCGGACGGTCTCGATGACGACGTCGTGCGGGTCGTTGATGAGCTTCTTCATGCTGCGCCTCCGGGAGTGCGACGAGGGTGTGACACGGGTACGACACGGATGTCCGGCACCGGTCCACCGTCTGCACACCGCCGACGTCGTCCGGAGTCGGCTCACTGTACCGCCGGGACGTGTCCGTGCCAGGGGCAGTTCCGGGCACCTGTGCCGTCGTGCTGCACGTTCGTGCAGCCGTCGCTCGTCCCGAGCCCGTCCCCGAGTCCTCGCGCATCCACGTCCGGTGCACGTCCGTTCACTTTCGCCGGAATGCGGTTCGTGTCCATCACCCTCCGGAAATCCCCAGCACTATGCTCGGGCTCAATCACTCGACGGGGAGTGCCGGTGCTCAGCCGGGCCCCCGACCACAGCAAATCGGAGGTACCGGTGGACGACATCGGCGTCAAATTCCTGTCTGAGCTCGTCGGCACGGCGATGCTCATCATCCTGGGTGGCGGCGTGGTCGCCGCGGTCTCCCTCACGAAGTCCAAGGGCTTCGGCGCAGGCTTCCTCATGGTCACGATCGGTTGGGGCTTCGCGGTCTTCGCCGGCGTCACCGTCTCGTACAAGTCCGGCGGCCAGCTGAACCCCGCGGTGACCATCGCGCAGGCCATCATCGGCAACATCACCGTCGGCGAGATGTTCCTCTTCTGGCTCGCGCAGCTCATCGGCGCGATCATCGGTGCCGTCATCGTCTGGCTCGCCTACAAGCAGCACTTCGACGAGGAGCCCGACCCCGCGGCCAAGCTCGGCGTGTTCTCGACCGGCCCCGCGATCCGCAACTACGCGTGGAACCTGGTGACCGAGATCATCGGCACGTTCGTCCTCGTGTTCGTCGTCCTCGCCTTCACGAACGGCAAGACGCCGACCGAACTCGGCGCCATCCCGGTCGCCTTCCTGGTGATCGCGATCGGTGTCTCGCTCGGTGGCCCGACCGGCTACGCGATCAACCCGGCCCGTGACCTCGGCCCGCGCATCGCGCACGCCTTCCTTCCCATCAAGGGCAAGGGCACCAGCGACTGGTCCTACGCCTGGGTCCCGGTCGTCGGCCCGCTCGTCGGTGGCACGATCGCCGCGCTGCTCGCCGGACCGCTGCTCCCGATGGCGTAGCTCGTCCCCGCACCAGCACGACGCACGACGCACGACCAGCAGCACCCGCGCGGCCGCCGCACTGCACCTCCGGCGTGGCGGCCGCGTCCCACCCAGCGCGTCCAGGCGCGCCGCACCACCCGCACCACCCGCACAACCCGCACCACCTGAGCGACCGGGTCGACCCGTCCCGACCGCAGCACCGAACACCGTCGTAAGGAGCACCAATGGCCGACTACATCGTCGCCATCGACCAGGGCACGACCAGCACGCGAGCGATCGTCTTCGACCACTCCGGGTCGATCGTCTCCGTCGGTCAGAAGGAACACGAGCAGATCTTCCCGCGCGCCGGTTGGGTCGAGCACGACCCGGCGGAGATCTGGGACAACACCCGCGAGGTCATCGGCCAGGCACTCTCCCGCGCCGACATCACCCGCCACGACGTCGCCGCCGTGGGCATCACCAACCAGCGTGAGACCGCCGTCGTCTGGGACCGCACCACCGGCAAGGCCGTCTACAACGCCATCGTCTGGCAGGACACCCGCACCCAGGCGCTCGTCGACAAGCTCGCCGACGGTGACACCGACCGCTACAAGGCCATCGTGGGCCTGCCCCTGGCGACGTACTTCGCCGGTACCAAGATCATGTGGATCCTCGAGAACGTCGAGGGCGCCCGTGAGAAGGCAGAGGCCGGCGACCTGCTCTTCGGCACCACCGACACCTGGGTCCTCTGGAACCTGACCGGCGGCACCGACGGCGGCGTGCACAAGACCGACGTCACCAACGCCTCGCGCACCCTGTTCATGGACCTCGAGACGCTGCAGTGGCGCGACGACATCCTGGCCGACTTCGGTGTGCCGAAGTCGATGCTCCCCGAGATCGTCAGCTCCTCCGAGGTCTACGGCCACGTCGAGTCCTCGAGCCTCCTCCGCGAGGTCCCGATCGCCGGCATCCTGGGCGACCAGCAGGCTGCGACCTTCGGCCAGGCGGCGTTCGACCAGGGCGAGTCGAAGAACACCTACGGCACCGGTAACTTCCTCATCTTCAACACGGGCACGGACATCGTCCGCTCGGAGAACGGGCTGCTCACGACCGTCGGCTACAAGCTCGGCGACCAGGAGACGCACTACGCCCTCGAGGGGTCGATCGCCGTCACCGGGTCGCTCATCCAGTGGCTCCGCGACAACCTCGGCATCATCGGCAGCGCGCCCGAGGTCGAGACGCTCGCCAAGTCGGTCGAGGACAACGGTGGCGTCTACTTCGTCCCCGCCTTCTCCGGCCTCTTCGCCCCGTACTGGCGTCCGGACGCCCGCGGTGCGCTCGTCGGCCTCACCCGCTACGTCAACAAGGGCCACATCGCGCGTGCCGCCCTCGAGGCGACGGCGCTCCAGACCCGCGAGGTCCTGGACGCCGTCAACGCCGACTCGGGCGTCGAACTCACTGAGCTCAAGGTCGACGGTGGCATGACCGCCAACGACGCGCTGATGCAGTTCCAGGCCGACATCCTCGACGTCCCCGTGGTCCGCCCGGTGGTCGCCGAGACGACGGCCCTCGGTGCGGCCTACGCCGCCGGCCTGGCCGTCGGCTTCTGGGCGAACCTCGACGAGCTCCGTGCCAACTGGCAGGAGGACAAGCGGTGGACGCCGTCCATGGACGCCGAGGAGCGCGAGCGCACGCTGCGCCTCTGGAAGAAGGCCGTCACGAAGACCTTCGACTGGGTCGACGAGGACGTCCGCTGACGTCGGTCGTCTGACCGACCACGCAACAGACGGGCGGGGGCCGGCCGCGCGGGGGGGGGGCGGCGGGGGCGCCGGCGGGGGGGTGGGGGGGGGGGCGCCCGCCCCCGCCCCCCCCCGCCCCCCCCCGTCGTTGCGTGGTGCGCGCGACCCGACGCGCGCTCCCGTCGGGTGTCGGCGGCTCAGGGCGACGTGACGGCCGGCGCCACACCGACCCACTCGTCCAGTTTGCGCATGGCGGCGCCGGAATCGATCGAGTCCGACGCGATGACCAGCTGCTCGCGGAAGCGCTGCAGGATCGGGCGGTCCGCCTCGGTCGGGTCCTGCGCGAGACGGAAGGACACGAGCCCGGCCGCGGCGTTCAGCAGGACGATGTCGCGCACCGGTCCGGTCTCCCCCGCGAGCACCGTGCGGAGGATCGCCGCGTTCTCCGCCGGCTCGCCGCCGAGCAGGTCCTCGGTCCGGGCACGGGCGATGCCGAGGTCACGCGGGTCGAGGTCGTGCTCGGTGATGCGGCCGCCGGACACCTCCCAGATGTGGCTGTGGCCGGTGGTGGTGAGTTCGTCGAGGCCGTCGTCGCCGCGGAACACGAGTGCGGTCGCTCCCCGGGTCTGGAACACGCCCGTGATGATCGGCACGAGTTCGAGCTGTGCCACGCCCACCGCGTTCGCCTCGCACCGTGCCGGGTTCACCAGCGGGCCGAGGAAGTTGAACACCGTCGGGACCCCGATCTCCCGCCGGACCGGGGCTGCGTGGGCGAATCCGGGGTGGAACGCGCTGGCGAAGGCGAAGGTCAGACCGACACGCCGGAACGTCTCGGCGACACGCGCGGCGTCCATCGTGAGGTCGAGGCCGAGCGCGGCGAGCACGTCGCTCGAGCCGGACTTGGACGAGCTCGCGCGGTTGCCGTGCTTGACGACGGGCACGCCCGCGGCGGCGATGACGATCGCGGCCATGGTCGAGACGTTGACCGTGCCGACCACGTCACCGCCGGTCCCGACGATGTCGAGCGCCATCGGGTCGACGTCGAGCGGGACCGCGGCGTCGAGGATCGCGTCGCGGAAACCGACCACCTCGTCGACGGTCTCGCCCTTGGCGCGGAGGGCCACGGCGAAGGCCGCGATCTGTGCGGACGTGGCCTTCCCCTGCACGATCTGCTCCATGGCCCATGTGGACTGCCTGATCGAGAGGTCCTCGCGCGCCATGAGCGCGCTGATCACGGCCGGCCAGGTGAGTGCGTCAGACATGGCTCGATCGTACTGATTCTGGAGGACCCGCCAGTTGCCTGCGAAAACACTGTCGGGGGTTTCCGCCATAATGGAAGACGTGACAAGCACCCCTCTCTCCAGATCCGTCAGCGGTCCGGTCTTGAACAGGCCGAACCCCGTTGCCGTGGGGACGATCGTGTGGCTGGGCAGCGAGGTCATGTTCTTCGCCGGCCTGTTCGCGATCTACTTCACGCTGCGAAGCACCTCCCCCGAGCTCTGGGCAACCGAGAGCGCCAAGCTCGAGGTGCCGTTCGCTTCGGTGAACACCATCGTCCTGGTGCTGTCGAGCTTCGCCTGCCAGTTCGCGGTCTTCGCCGCCGAGCGGTTCCAGGTGCACCGCACCAGCTGGAACCCCAAGGACTGGGGCATGACGGAGTGGTTCTTCGTCACCTACTGCATGGGCGCGATCTTCGTCTGTGGGCAGATCTTCGAGTACGCCAACCTCTGGCACGAGGGCATGACGCTCTCCTCGAGCGCCTACGGCTCCGCGTTCTACATGACCACCGGCTTCCACGGTCTGCACGTGACCGGCGGTCTCATCGCCTTCCTCCTCACGCTCGGGCGTGGGTTCGCCGCGAAGAACTTCGGGCACAAGGAAGCCACCACCGCGATCGTCGTGTCGTACTACTGGCACTTCGTCGACGTCGTGTGGATCGGTCTCTTCGCCGTCATCTACCTCCTCAAGTGAGAATCAGGCAGCCCCACAGCATGTTCAACACATCGAAGAAGAACAAGAAGGGCCGTCGCTCCCCCCTGGCGACCGTGTCCCTCCTCGCCGTCGCACTCATGACGACGGGTGGTGCGTACGCACTGTTCAGCACGTCGGCCAACGCCGACGACAGCACCAACACGACACTGGCCGCATCCAGCCAGTCGCAGGTCAACGAGGGCCAGAAGCTCTTCGCGTCGAACTGTGCCACCTGCCACGGCCTCTCCGCCCAGGGCACCAGCGAGGGCCCGTCCCTCATCGGTGTCGGCGCCGCCTCGGTCGACTTCCAGGTCGGCACCGGGCGCATGCCGCTCGCCGCCCAGGGTCCCCAGGGTGAAGAGAAGCCCGAGCAGTTCACGGACCAGCAGGTCGACGCCATGGCCGCCTACGTCGCCTCGCTCGGCCCCGGCCCGTCGATCCCCTCGACGAAGCTCACCGACGGTGCCGAAGGGGACGCCGCCGAAGGCGCCGAGCTCTTCCGCATCAACTGCGCGATGTGCCACAACGTCGCCGGTGCCGGTGGCGCCCTGACCGAGGGCAAGTACGCGCCGAACCTGCGCGACGTCTCCGGCAAGCACATCTACGAGGCCATGCTCACCGGCCCGCAGAACATGCCGGTCTTCAACGACCTGAACCTGACCCCGGACCAGAAGGCCGACGTCATCACGTACCTCAAGTACGTGCAGGACAACAAGTCGCCCGGTGGCTTCGGTCTCGGCGACCTCGGCCCGGTGGCCGAGGGCCTGTTCATCTGGATCTTCGGTCTCGGAGCGGTCGTCGCGATGACCGTCTGGCTGACCGCGAAGACCAACTGATCGTCCGTGTCGCACGACACTGAAGGGAACACCATGGCAGAGCACGACGACGAGGCACTGAACTCGTCCTCGGCTGTCGAGAAGCACGGCGCCACGGAGCCGGTCGGGACCGCTGTCCTGCCGCACGAGCCGTTCGAGAACCCGGGCGAGCCGCCGCACCGCGCCCGCCGCACGGACGTCGACCCGAAGAAGCAGCGTCTGGCCGAGCGCCAGGTCGCGACGTTCTTCTACGTCTCGATCGTCGCGAGCGTCCTGTCCATCGCCGCGTACATCGCCTTCCCGATCGACCCGAACGACTTCGGGACGGTCCGCACCGCGAACCTCTTCCTCGGCCTCTCCATCACGCTCGCGCTCCTGGCTCTGGGCATCGGTGCCGTCTACTGGTCGAAGACGCTCGTCTCCGACCGCGAGATCACCGAGATGCGCCACACCACGCGTGGCACGGACGCCACCCGCGCCAAGGCGGTCGAAGCCTTCCAGCTCGCCGACAAGGAGTCCGGGTTCAGCCGCCGCAAGCTGATCCGCAACTCCCTCATCGGTGCCCTGGTGGCCTTCCCCCTCCCCGGCATCGTCCTGGTGCGCGACCTCGCGCCGAAGGAAGACCCGAACGAGCTGCTCCGTCACACCTTCTGGAAGTCGGGCCTGCGCCTGACCAAGGACCCGACGGGTCTGCCGATCAAGGCCTCCGACGTCACCATCGGATCGGTGTTCCACGTCATCCCCGAGGGCATGCTCGACTCCGAGCACATGCTTGAGGAGAAGGCGAAGGCCGCTGTCCTCCTGATGCGCCTGGACCCGAAGGACCTGAACCCCGCCAAGGGCCACGAGAACTGGGGCTACGACGGCATCGTCGCGTACTCCAAGATCTGCACCCACGTCGGATGCCCGGTCGCGCTCTACGAGCAGCAGACGCACCACCTGCTGTGCCCGTGCCACCAGTCCACCTTCGATGTCTCGAACAACTGCGAGGTCATCTTCGGACCGGCGGCCCGCCCCCTTCCCCAACTTCCGATCTCGGTCGATGACGACGGCTACCTGGTCGCACAGAGCGACTTCCACGAGCCGGTCGGCCCGTCCTTCTGGGAGCGTGCCCGCTCATGAGCAGCACAACGACCACATCCCCCACCACCGAGTCGGCGAACAAGCCGGCTCCTGACCGTGGTTCGCGACTGATCAACTACACCGCGAACTACATCGACGAGCGCACCAGCATCTCCGGCCTGGTGAAGGAGGTCGGTCGCAAGATCTTCCCCGACCACTGGAGCTTCATGCTCGGTGAAGTCGCGCTCTACAGCTTCGTCGTCGTCCTGCTCTCGGGGACCTTCCTGACGTTCTTCTACCAGGCGTCCATGGCCGAGGTCGTCTACAACGGCACCTACGTCCCGCTCAAGGGCGTTGACATGTCGGTGGCGCTGCAGTCGACGCTGAACATCTCGTTCGAGATCCGCGGCGGTCTGTTCGTCCGGCAGATCCACCACTGGGCAGCACTGCTGTTCGTGGCCTCGGTCATGCTGCACATGGCCCGCGTGTTCTTCACCGGCGCGTTCCGCAAGCCGCGTGAGCTGAACTGGGTCTTCGGCTTCGTGCTCTGGGTCCTCGCCATGGCAGAGGGCTTCACCGGCTACTCGCTCCCCGACGACCTGCTCTCCGGCAACGGTCTGCGCATCATCGTCGGCATGATCGAGGGTGTCCCGGTCATCGGTGTCTGGATCGCCTACCTGCTCTTCGGTGGCGAGTTCCCCGGTACCGACATCGTCGGCCGCCTGTACACGCTGCACATCCTGTTGCTGCCGGCGATCCTCGTCGCGGTGCTCGGTGTCCACCTCGTGCTCGTCGTCATCAACAAGCACACCCAGTACGCCGGCCCCGGCAAGACCAACGACAACGTCGTGGGCGTCCCGATCCTCCCGGCGTTCGCCGCGAAGGCCGGTGGCTTCTTCTTCATCGTCGCGGGCATCCTCGCCGCCATCGCGTCGTTCTTCACGATCAACCCGATCTGGAACTACGGCCCGTACGACCCCTCCCCCGTGTCCGCCGGTACCCAGCCTGACTGGTACATCGGCTTCGCGGACGGCGCGCTCCGTCTGGTGCCGCCGCACTGGGAGGTCAACTGGTTCGGCTACACGGTCTCGTTCAACATCCTCGTGCCGATCGCGATCCTCATGGGTCTGATCGTGACGATCTTCGTGTACCCGTTCATCGAGGCCTGGGTCACCGGCGACAAGCGTGAGCACCACATCGCTGACCGCCCGCGCAACGCCCCGACCCGCACCGCGATCGGTGTCGCCGGCATCACGCTCTACGGTGCCCTGTTCACCGCGGCGTCGTCGGACCTCATCGCGACCCACTTCATGGTGTCGATCAACCACGTGATCCACGTGCTCCAGGCAACGACGGTCCTCGGCCCGTTCGTCGCCTTCTGGATCACGAAGCGTGTCTGCCTCGCACTGCAGAAGAAGGACCGCGAGATCGTCCTCCACGGGTACGAGTCGGGCCGCATCGTCCGACTGCCGCACGGTGAGTACATCGAGGTCCACGAGCAGCTCGACGAGTACGAGCGCTGGCGTCTGCTCGAGTTCAACGACTACAAGCCGCTGATGATCCGCCCGGACTCCCGCGGCCGCATCACCTCGCTGCAGAAGGCCCGTGCACGTGCCTCCCGCTTCTTCTTCGAAGACCGCATCGAGCCGGTGTCGAAGAACGAGCTCGAAGCAGCGCACGCCGCCCACCACGGTCCGGACCTCGAAGGGACCCACCAGGCCCCGCAGGTCGGTGCCGGTAGATAACACTTCTCGGCAAGAACACACGAGCCCCCGTTCGCTTCGCGAACGGGGGCTCGTGTGTTCGCCTCATGTCGTTCTGCCTCAAGACACCGGACACGCCGCCCCAGTTCACGGGGCGTTCAGACGGCAGTGCTGGAATCGTCGAGGACGGTGTGGCACTGTGTTGCACCACGCACCCGCTGCCAACGGAAGAAGAGACCGATGGACGCCCGGACGGCTGAACACCCCAGGCCGAACCACTTCCTGCTCCACCTCAGCGACACCCACCTCATCGCCGGCGACGGCGCGCTCTACGGAGCCGTCGACTCCGCCGCACGACTCGGTCAGATCATCGCCGAGATCGAAGCCTCCGGCTCCCGCCCGGAAGCGATCATCATCACCGGCGACGTAGCCGACAAGGGTGAACCCGGCGCCTACGTCAAGGTGCGCGACATCATCGAACCCGCCGCCGAACGCCTCGGCGCGCAGGTCATCTGGGCGATGGGCAACCACGACGAACGCGGGGCCTTCCGGCAAGAGCTCTTCGGCCTGCAACCCACCGACCGTCCGGTGGACTTCGTCTACGACGTCAACGGCCTCCGCGTCATCACGCTCGACACGAGCGTCCCCGGGCACCACCACGGCGAGGTCTCCCCCGAGCAGCTCGACTGGCTCGCCGAAGTCCTGTCCGAAGCGGCTCCGCACGGCACCATCCTGGCGATGCACCACCCGCCGGTGCCCAGCGTCCAGGACCTCACCGTCCTCGTCGAACTGCGCGACCAGCCCGCCCTCGCCGAGGTGGTCGAGGGCAGCGACATCCTCACCATCATCGCCGGCCACCTGCACTACTCGACCAGTGCCGTGTTCGCCGGCATCCCCGTCTCCGTCGCCAGCGCCACCTGCTACACGCAGGACCTCAACGAGTTCCAGGGCGGCACCCGTGGCCGCGACGGTGCCCAGTCGTTCAACCTGATGCACGTCTACGGCCACCAGGTGGTGCACTCCGTCGTTCCGATCGGCACCTACTCGACCGTCGGGCAACGCGTCTCGTCGATCGAGACCGAAGCCCGTCTCGCCGCGGCCGGCGTCGTGATCCCGCCGGCCGTCGAGCCAGCGCCCGTCACGTCCTCCATACCGGTGTTCACGCTCGACTCGGTGCCGGTGTCCCCGATCCACCGCTGAGCGCCCAGGAGGGCCAGCCACGGCCCTCCCGGAGCAGCCTCAGGTGCTGGAGCAGCCTCAGGCGCTGGGGCGTTCCCAGGGTGCCGGGAACGGGAAGTAGCGCTCGAGGAAGTCGGTGACGCGCTCGGTGCGCTCTTCGTCGCTGACCTCGGGGAAGCTGCCGTCGTTCAGGCAGAACATGTCGACGTTCCGCTTCTTCAGCAGTTCGTCGAGCTCGCGGAGACCGGCCTCCATCGTCGTGTCGATGTACCCGACGGTGGCGTTCTCCTGGATGATCGCCCGACCCGTCAGCAGCGCGTAGTAGTGGTACAGCGAGTTCGTCACGGAGATGTTGTCGGCCGCGCGGAACCGGGAGCCGGCGGTCGCCGCGAACTCCGCCGCGAACTCGTGCTCCATCTCGGTCATGATGCTCTTCCGCAACGGCGTCGCCGCGTGCTCGAGGTGCCGTGTCGTGACCGCACCGAACCGCTGCTGCAGGAGCTTCCGGTTCACCCGCGCCGAGTTCTCGAACCCGCTGCGGGCCGGGTTGTTCGTCCCGAGACCGATCCGCGTGATCGCCAGGATGAACTTCGTCACCGAGCCCGGGCTGAAGAACATCGACGGGTCGACCTGGCGCCCGAAGAACATGTCGTCGTTCGAGTAGATGAAGTGCTCGCTGAGCCCGGGGATGTGGTGCAGCTGCGCCTCGACGGCCTGCGAGTTGTGCGTCGGCAGGACGGACGGGTCGGCGAAGAACTCCTCGCTGCGGACGATCCGGACCTTCGGGTGGTCGGCGAGCCACTCCGGCGCCGGCGAGTCCGTCGCGATGTAGATGCGACGGATCCACGGCGCGAAGATGTGCACCGACCGCAGAGCGTACTTCAGCTCGTTGATCTGCCGGAAGCGGGCCGGGGCGTCGTCGCCCTCCCCCAGTACGGCACTCGCCTGCGCGGCCTGACGGGCGCGCTGGTACTCGATCGCGTTGCCGTCGACCCACGAGAACACGATGTCGATCGGGAAGCGGATGTCGGACACGTGGTCGTCGAACATGTGCTCGACCGTGGACCAGCCGCGGCCGTAGCGCTCGATGTCGACGAGGACGAACTCCTCGATCGGCAGGCTGCGGCGCATCAGGGCGTTCTCGACGGGAGCCAGGACCTCGGTCTCGGTGACGCGCCAGAACTCCAGCTGCACGCTCGTCTCGGCGCCGTAGCGCAGGCGTCCCATCGGCTCGAGCCGGGGACGGAACAGGCGGAGCACGGGCTCGTCGGCCGAGCCGAAGCCGTCGTCCACGACCAGCAGGGCGGCCTTGCCCGGCGGCTTCGCGTAGAAGGGCTCCCCCGCGGCGGCGTCCATCACGGCACTCTCGGCACGCTGACGGTCGCGCTCGTCGATGGCGATGACGGGCCGCTGGTCGTTCCCGCGGATCAGCAGGTGGTCGACGTCGGCCGCGGTGAGGGCATCGTCGAGGAACAGCAGGTCCTCGATCATCGACTGCTGGGGCGTGAGGTGCCCGTTGATGAGGGTGAGCCGTCCCTTGCGGAGGACGACGTCAGGACGGTCGAGACCGCCGGAGGACGGTCGAGGGGTCAGCAGAGGACTCTCGGTCACCGGCTCGGTCTCGTTGCTCATCCATGCCTTCCAGGTCGCACCGCCGCGCGCGATGCACAGCACGTGCGATCTTACCGGGAGGCGCGGCGTCAGTCCGCCGCGCGCGGCACCTTGACCGTGATGCCGACGACGATGAAGAGCGCCGCCGCGACGAGCTGCAGCGCTGCCCAGAGCTGCCCCGGGATGGGGAGGACCACGACCGGGTTCCAGCAGACGGCGACGGCCGCGGTGAGCACCGCTGCCCACCAGACCCGTCCGCGGATCGCGAAGACCAGCACGATGAGCGCGAGCACGGTGACGCCCCAGCGCGCGAACACGAACGCCGACGAGTCGAGGAACGCCACGCAGGCCAGGAGCACCACGGCCGCCAGCAAAGACGGTGCGAGGGCTGGCCGGGTGAAGTCCGGGAGCGCCTGTCGGTCCCGAGCCGCCCCACGGGCAACACCCGCCCCACGAGCGCGACTCGACCCGGCGGGGGTCGACGACGCCGTCGAAGAGGGCGACGACGCCTGCTGCGACGACCCGATCGCGGGCCGTCCCTTCCGAGCCGTCATCGGTCCTGCGCGTCGCGGAGGTCGGCGAGCGAGATCGGGCGGGACATCGGCGGCAGCTCCCGGACACGCTCGAGCGCCGGGACGAGCTCGGCGACGTACGCGCGGTACCCGTCCTCGGTGAGGTGCAGCCCGTCGGCGGTGAAGCGCTCGTCCAGGTGGTCGCCGTCGGCCAGGGCCGGCCAGACGTCGAGGTACTGCGCGTGGCAGGTGGCCACGAACTGCCGCAGGTGCCGGTTCGCCTGCTCGGTCTTCTGCGCGTACTCGGCCTGCCGCGGCAGGATCGACACGAGGAGCAGCCGGACGCCGGGCAGTGCCCGACGCAGCTGTACCAGGGCCGATTCGACGTTCCGGACGACGTGCTCCGCGCTGGCCCGGTGGTGACCGAAGTCGTTCGTGCCGATCAGCAGCACGATGACCTCGGGTGCGGCCTGCACGACCTCGTCGAGCCTCGCGAGGACACCGTCCGTGGTGTCGCCGTCGACGCCGAGGTTGATCGTCCGCTCGTCGGGGAGCCACTGGCCCCAGTCGCCGCCCGCGGTGATGCTGTCACCGAGGAACAGGACACCGCCGCCACTCGTCGTGCCGTCGTCGCTCATGCCGCCTCCTCGTGCGCTGGCTGCGCGTCGTCATTCTGGTACGTGGAGTTGCGCTGCGTCGAGTCGGTGCGGTGCGCCTCCCGTTCGGCACGGGCGGTGATCCGCTCGACCATCCCCGGGAAGATCACGCCGTGGAACGGCAGGATGCCGTACCAGTAGAGGCGTCCGGCGAGCCCCTGCGGGAAGTAGATCGCCCGCTGGTGGTAGTTGCTGCCGCCGTCGTCGGCCGGGGTGACGGTCATCTCGAGCCAGGCGCGACCGGGCGACTTGAACTCGGCGCGCAGGCGCAGGTACCGACCGCGGACCAGACGCTCGACGCGCCACCAGTCGAGTGCGTCGCCCTGCTCCAGCCGCTTCGGGTCGCGACGACCGCGGCTCAGGCCGACCCCGCCGGCGATCTTGTCGAGCCAGCCGCGCGCGACCCAGGCGAGCGGGAACGAGTACCAGCCGTTCTCGCCGCCGATCGACTCGACGACGCTCCAGACCGCCTCCGGCGGAGCCGACGAGTGCCGCTTGCGATCGTCGACGTAGACGGTGTGACCGGCCCACTCCGGGTCGCTCGGCAGCGGGTCGGCTGAGCCGCTGGAGAGCGTCGCGTTGCGCCAGCTGGTCAGGACCTCGCCGCTGCGCATCTTCGCCAGCGCCAGCCGGACGGCCCGTCGGTACGAGGTCAGTCCACCCTCGGGCTGCGGGATCACGTCGTCGATGTCGTGCTCGCGCTGCACGCACTCGAACTGCAGCGACTCGATGATCGGCGTCGCGAGCTTGCGCGGGATCGGCGTCACGACGTTGAACCAGTGCGCGGCGAGCCGCGGGGTCAGGACCGGGAGGACCGTGATCGGTCGCTGGGGCAGCTTCGCCTCGACCGCGTACCCGTTGAGCATCTGCCCGTACCGGAGGACGTCCGGGCCGCCGATGTCGTACGTGCGGTTGACGTCGGCCGGGATCGTGAGCGCCTCGACGAGGTAGTACAGGACGTCGCGGACGGCGATCGGCTGGATGCGGTTCCGGACCCAGCGGGGCGCCGGCATCCAGGGCAGCACGTCGGTCAGGTGGCGGATCATCTCGAACGAGGTGCTGCCCGACCCGATGACGACACCGGCCTGGAGCGCGATCGTCGGCACGCCGGAGCCGAGGAGGATCTCCCCCACCTCCCTCCGGCTGCGCAGGTGCTTGCTGAGGTCGCCGTCCGGGTGCAGGCCGCCGAGGTAGACGAAGCGCTGGACGCCGGCGTCGTGGGCGACGCGGGCCATGGTCTGCGCGGCGTCGCGTTCGGCCTGCTCGAAGTCGCCGTCCGCCCCCATGGCGTGGGCGAGGTAGTAGACCGCCTCGATGCCGTCGACCGCCGCGGACACCGCGTCGGCGTCCTGCAGGTCGCCCTCGGCGACCGTGACACGGTCGTTCCAGGGAACGTCCTGCAGCTTGCGCGGGTTGCGGACGAGGACCCGGACGTCGTGCCCGGCATCGAGGAGTCTGGGGACCAGTCGACCACCGATGTACCCGGTGGCCCCGGTGACGAGGACGCGCATGCTCCGAACCGTACGCCTCGCGCCTGCTTGTAGGCTTGCCGGGTGGACAACGCATCGAACCCCGTCACCGCAGCCGCTCTCGATGCCGACTCGGTGCGTCGGCTCATCGACCACGCGATCCTCAAGCCCGAGCTGAGCCGTTCCCAGGTGGACGCGCAGCTCGACGAGGCCGCCGCGCACCGGGTGTTCAGCGTCTGCGTCCGACCGGGAGACGTGCAGCACGCCGTCGAGCGCCTCCAGGGCACCGGCGTCGGCGTCGGCACCGTGATCGGCTTCCCGCACGGCACCACCTCCACCGCGGCCAAGGTCGCCGAGTCGCTGCAGGCCCTCGCCGACGGCGCCTTCGAGCTCGACATGGTGCAGGACATCGGCGCCGCGAAGTCCGGCGACTGGCAGCGCGTCGAGCGTGACGTCCGTGCCGTCGTCGACGCCGCCGGCGACACGATCGTCAAGGTCATCCTCGAGACCGCGTACCTGACCGACGACGAGGTCGTCGCCGCCAGCCGCGCCGCGGTCGCCGGGGGTGCCGCGTTCGTGAAGACCTCGACCGGGTTCGCCGGTGGTGGCGCGACCGCCGAGCACATCCGGCTCATGCGCGAGACCGTCGGCCCGGACACGGGCGTGAAGGCCTCCGGTGGCGTCCGCGGCCTCGACACGCTGCTCGAGATGGTGCAGGCCGGCGCGACGCGCATCGGCACCAGCGCCTCGGCCCGGATCCTCGACGAGGTCGCGCACCGTGTCACGACCGGCGCGTCCTCGGACCGCGGCGACGACACCTCGTCCTACTGAAGCCCCTCCCCAGACCGACCAGAACCTGACCGACCTGAACCAGGCCGGCCGCGTCCGGACGTGACCACACGTCGGGGACTGCTGCCGGGCCTCCCGACCGCCACACCGGAGTGCGCATGTCCAGCACCACGACCCCGTCCGCGAACCTCGCCCTCGCCGTCGACCTCGGCGGCACCAAGGTCGAAGCCGCACTCGTCACCGACCAGGGCGTCGTCCTGCCGGCCACCCGGCACCGCAGCCCGACCGGTGCCGGACGCACGTCCGAGGAGCTGCAGGCAGCGGTCGACGAGGTCGTCGTCGCGACCCTCGCCACGCTGCCGTCCGACGCGACCCTGGTCGGCGTCGGCATCGGCTCGGCCGGCCCCGTCGACGAGGAGCACGGCCTGGTCTCCCCCCTGAACATGCCGGTCTGGCGCGGCTACCCGCTCCGCGACCGCGTCGCCGCGCACGTGCCCGACGGCGTCCCCGTCACCCTGCGGATGGACGGCCTGGCGATCACGCTCGCCGAGCACTGGGTCGGCGCCGCGCAGGGCTCCGACCACGTGATGGGCATGATCGTCTCCACCGGCGTCGGCGGCGGGCTGATCCTGCACGGCCGGACCGTCAGCGGGCCGACCGGCAACGCCGGCCACATCGGCCACGTCGAGTGCGGTGGGTACGACGACCCGTGCGCCTGCGGTGGCACCGGCTGCCTGGAGGCCGTGGCCAGCGGGCCGAAGACCGTCGCCTGGGCACGGCGCCAGGGGTTCGCCGGCAGCACCGGCGAGGAGCTCGCGGCCGCCTACGCGGCGGGTGACGACATCGCGGTGGCCGCCGTCAAGCGGAGCGGGCGGGCGCTCGGGCAGGCCATCGCCGCGGCGACCAGCCTGGTCGACCTCGAGGTCGTGGCGATCGGCGGCGGCTTCTCCCACGTCTCCCCCGACCTGTTCGAGTACGCCCGACAGGCCGTCGCGGAGCGGGTCGAGTTCCCGTTCGTGACGAAGGTACGGATCGTGCCGACGGGGCTGTCGCAGGACGGGCCGCTCATCGGGGCGGCCGCGCTCGTGCACCGCGCCGACGTCCTGCGCTGAGGACGCTGGACTGATGTCGCTGGGCTGACCGATCGGCACGGCTTCTCCACAGCGGCGACGCCGGAGGCAGCGGGTGCGGGATCATGTGCTCGTGCCCTCCTCCCGCCTCGTCACGACGGACGACTGGCCGGCGGCAGAGCTGCACGCCGCCGTGCTCGCCGGTGACCTCGTCGCGGTCGGGGCCTGCTGGGCGTCGATCGCCGAACCGCAGGACGCCGCCCTCCGCGCCGCCTCGTTCGCCTGGAGCGTCGGGGACACCCGGATCGTCGCGGGCGGCCTCAGCGCAGCATGGATCTGGGGCGCGTGCTCACGACCACCGGTCCCCCACGACGGCTGTGTCCCCGCGGACGAACGCTTCCGGCGGAAGGGAGCGTGGACCGCGGTGCGGGAGATCGCCCTGGAGGCCGACGACGTCACCACCTCCGCCGACGTGCGGGTCCTGACGCCCGCGGCGACCGCCCTCGACCTGCTGCGGTTGCGCCGACCGTTCGGCGCGCGCGACGCCGAGGCCCTGCGCGGCCTGGTCCTGGCCGCCGGGGTCGATCCCGCCGCCCTCGCCCGCGGCCTGGCAGAGAACGAGCGGGCGCCGATGGGACGGCAGGCACAGCGACGGTTCCGCGACGCCGGAGTCGAACCGGGCTGACTGGCTGCGACTTGCCTGGCCGGGCCGGACTGGCCCGACGGGTTCAGCCCGCGCTGACCCGGTACACGTCGTAGACGGCGTCGATGCGACGGACGGCGTTCAGCACGCGATCGAGGTGGGTGGTGTCACCCATCTCGAACACGAAGCGGGACAGCGCCAGTCGGTCCGACGACGTCGACACGGTGGCGGACAGGATGTTCACGTGGTGGTCGGTGAGGACCCGCGTGACGTCGCTGAGCAGCCCGGAACGGTCGAGGGCCTCGATCTGGATCTGGACGAGGAACACCGACTTCGACGACGGCGCCCACTCGACCTCGATCATCCGGTCGGGCTCGTTCATCAGCGACTTCACGTTGGTGCACGACGCCTGGTGGACCGACACACCCTGGCCGCGGGTGATGAAGCCCACGATCTGGTCGCCCGGCACCGGGGTGCAGCACTTCGCGAGCTTGACGAGGATGTCCGGCGCACCGCGGACCAGCACACCGCTGTCGCTGTTGCGGAGCTGGCGGCTCGTGACGTGGCGCGGGAACGACAGCTCGGGCTCGTCGGTCTCGGTTTCCGTCTGGATGCTGCCGAGGGCCTTCTCGATGACGGACTGGCTGGACACGTGGCCCTCGCCGACCGCCGCGTACAGGGCGGCGACGTCGTCGTACCGCATCGCCGACGCCACCTCGGAGATGGTGTCCTGGCTCATGATGCGCTGGAGCGGCAGGTTCTGCTTGCGCATCGCCCGGGCGATGGCGTCACGGCCCTGCTCGATCGCCTCTTCGCGACGTTCCTTCGTGAACCACTGCTTGATCTTGTTCCGGGCCCGCGGACTGCGGACGAACGTCAGCCAGTCCTGGCTCGGCCCCGAGTCAGGGTTCTTCGACGTGAAGATCTCGACGACGTCGCCGCTCGACAGGGCGCTCTCGAGGGGCACCAGTCGGCCGTTCACCTTGGCACCCATCGTGCGGTGCCCGATCTCGGTGTGCACGGCGTACGCGAAGTCGACCGGGGTCGCGCCGGCGGGCAGGCCGATGACCTTGCCCTGCGGCGTGAAGACGTAGGTCTCCTTCGCGCCGATCTCGTAGCGCAGCGAGTCGAGGAACTCGGCCGGGTCGCTGGTCTCCGCCTGCCAGTCGGTGATGTGTGCGAGCCACGCCATGTCCTGGTCGGACTGCGTGGTGCTCTCGGCTTCGCGACCGGTGATGCGCTGCTTGTACTTCCAGTGCGCGGCGACACCGAACTCGGCCCGCTGGTGCATCTCGTGCGTGCGGATCTGGATCTCGACCGCTCGGCCCTGCGGTCCGAGCACCGAGGTGTGCAGCGACTGGTACAGGTTGAACTTCGGCGTCGCGATGTAGTCCTTGAAGCGCCCGGGCAGCGGTGTCCACCGGGCGTGCACGGCTCCGAGCATCGCGTAGCAGTCACGGACCGTCGGGACGAGGACGCGGATGCCGACCAGGTCGTAGATCTCGTCGAACTCGCGCCCGCGGACGATCATCTTCTGGTAGATCGAGTAGTACTGCTTCGGGCGACCCATCACGTCGCCGCGGATCTTGGCGGACTTCAGGTCCTTCTTCAGGGTCCCGGTGACGTTCTGCACGAACTGCTCGCGCTTGGGCTGCCGCTCCTTGACCAGGCTGTCGATCTCGACGTAGAGCTTCGGGTGGAGCACCGCGAAGGACAGGTCCTCGAGCTCGAGCTTGATCATCTGGATGCCGAGGCGGTGCGCGAGCGGCGCGTAGATCTCGAGCGTCTCCTTCGCCTTGCGCGAGGCGGAGGCGGACTCGACGAAGCCCCAGGTCCGGGCGTTGTGCAGGCGGTCGGCGAGCTTGATGACGAGCACGCGGATGTCCTTCGACATCGCGATGACCATCTTGCGGACGGTCTCGGCCTGGGCGCTGTCGCCGTACTTGACCTTGTCGAGCTTCGTGACACCGTCGACGAGCATGGCGATCTCGTCGCCGAAGTCCTCGCGCAACTGGTCGAGCTGGTAGTCGGTGTCCTCCACCGTGTCGTGCAGCAGTGCCGCAGCGATCGTGATGGTCCCGATGCCCAGGTCTGCGAGGATCTGCGCCACCGCGACGGGGTGCGTGATGTACGGCTCCCCCGACTTCCGCTTCTGCCCGTCGTGCGCCCGCTCGGCGACGGAGTACGCCCGCTCGATGAGCGTGGTGTCCGCCTTGGGGTGGTGCGACCGCACCGTGCGGATCAGGGTGTCGACGGCCCCAGCGGGCTGTGCCCGCGAGAACAGCCGCGGCAGCAGCGAACGGAGCGACCCGAGGTTGCCCGTGGTGTTCGCGCCGAGCGGCGGACTGGAGGGCCGGGGGGACGAGCCGGGACGGCTTCCGTCCCCGGGCCGGGACGCACCACCGTGCTGCGGAGCGGCACCGGCATCCGGCGGCGAGGACTCACGCGTGTCGGTCATGCTGCGCCTCCCGGGACTCGATCCGACAACACTACGCGCGTCGTGTCAGTGCTCGTGACCACGTTCGCCGTCAGCGGCGGCGTCCGAGTCGGCACGGACGACGGGTGCGCCGGACTGCTCCCAGGCGACCATGCCACCGGCCAGGCTGACGGCCGGGACACCGGCGCGCTCGAGCGCGGCGACGACCTGGGCCGACCGGTACCCGCTGTGGCACACGACCACCGCGGGGTGCTCGTCGTCGACCGGCACCTCGGCCCAGCGGGCCTGCAGCTCGGACATCGGCAGCAGCGTGGCCTGCGGGGCGTGCACGTCGTCCCACTCGGACTGCTCGCGCACGTCGATCAGCGGAGCACCCGCGTCGAGACGGGCGAGGGCGTCGGTGAGGTCGACCTCGGC
The DNA here is from genome assembly GCF_030433875.1 of Curtobacterium sp. PsM8. Lineage (NCBI taxonomy): Bacteria > Bacillati > Actinomycetota > Actinomycetes > Micrococcales > Microbacteriaceae > Curtobacterium > Curtobacterium sp. PsM8. The sequence goes on from NZ_JARUXD010000009.1 coordinate 25,518, forward strand.
GGCGGCCATCAGACGTCCGCCCCGGCCTCGACCGGACGCTTCTTCGCAGCGGCCTGCTGCTTCTTCGCGTCGGCCGCGACGATCTTCGGCTCCTTCTCGCGGAGGTGCGCGTACATCGGCGACGCCAGGAAGATCGTGGAGTACGTCCCGACGATGATGCCGATGAAGAGCGCGAGCGAGATGTCGCGGAGCGTCCCGGCGCCGAGCACGTAGGACCCGATGAAGAGGATCGCCGCGACGGGCAGGAGCGCCACGATCGAGGTGTTGATCGACCGGACCAGCGTCTGGTTCACCGCGAGGTTCACCGACTGCTTGAACGTACGGATCGACTCGATGCTCGTGTTCTCACGCACCTTGTCGAACACCACCACGGTGTCGTAGAGCGAGTAGCCGAGGATGGTCAGGAAGCCGATGACGGCGGCCGGAGTGACCTCGAGCCCGACGATGCCGTAGACACCCGCCGTGATGAGCAGGTCGTGGATCAGGGCGACCATGGCCGCGAGCGACATCTTCCAGGTGCGGAAGTACAGCGCCATGAACACGGCGGCGAGGGCCAGGAAGATCACGAGACCACGGATCGCCTGCGCCAGGACGTCGGCTCCCCACGTCGCACCGATGAAGGTCGCAGCGACCTTCTCGGACGGCACCTTGTACGCCGTCGCGAGCTCGGACGCGATCTCGTCCGTCTGTGCCGTGGTCAGCTGACCGGTCTGCACGCGGATGCCGTGCTGGCCGAGCTGCGAGACGCGCGGGATGACGTCCGGGACGACGCGTTCGACGGTCTCGGTCGCGATGCCCTGGTCGGTCGACTTCGCGTCGGAGATCGTGAACTCGGACCCACCGGTGAACTCGATGCCGAGCTGGTAGCCGCCGCGGAGCCACGGGATGGCCAGCGACAGCACGATGCACACGATCGCGATGATGTACCAGGTCTTGCGGCGCCCGACGATGTCGTAGGACCGCTTGCCCGTGTAGAGGTCGCTGCCGAACTGGCTGAAGCTCGCCATCAGCTGTCCTTCCCGTTGCCGGTGCCGTTGCCCGTGCCGTTGTCGGAGCCGGCGGCCTTGCGCTCGGCGATGGTCTGGCGACGAGCGGCTTCACGCGCACTGCGCTGCCGCTTGCCGTCCACGATCGGCGCCCGGAACTGGGCACGTCCGCGGTACACCGCGCCGAGGGCTGCCGGATCGAGGCCGCTGAAACGGTGCCCCTCGCCGAAGAAGCGCGTGCGGGCGATGAGCTGCATCATCGGGTGGGTGAAGAGCGCGACCACGACGACGTCGATCAGGGTGGTGAGGAGCAGCGTGAACGCGAAGCCCTTCACGTCGCTGACCGCGAGCACGTAGAGCGTCACGGCGGCGAGGAAGTTGACCGAGTCGGACGCCAGGATGGTGCGGAGGGCACGCTTCCAGCCGGACTCGACGGCGCTCTCGAGCGCACGGCCGTCACGGAGTTCGTCACGGATGCGCTCGAAGTACACGATGAACGAGTCCGCCGTGATGCCGATCGCCACGATCAGACCCGCGACCCCCGCGAGCGAGAGTCGGTAGTCGACACGCCAGGACATGATCGCGATCACCAGGTACGTCAGCGCGGCGGCGACACCGAGCGACAGGACCGTGACGAACGCCAGGGACCGGTACTGGATGACCGAGTAGATGACGACCAGGATCAGCCCGATCAGCCCCGCGACGAGACCGCCGACGAGCTGCGCGGTGCCGAGCGTCGAGGAGATGACCTCGTTCGACTGCACCTGGAAGTTGATCGGCAGGGCACCGTACTTCAGCTGGTCGGCCAGGGTCTTCGACGAGTCGGCGGTGAAGTTGCCGGTGATCTGCGCCTTGCCGTTGGTGATCGCGGAGTTCGTCGTCGGCGCCGTGATGACGGTGCCGTCCAGGACGATCGCGAACTGGTTCTGCGGCTGCGTCAGCTTGACCAGGCGGTTCGTGACCGAACCGAAGTCCTTCGTGCCCGCACCGTTGAAGGACAGGTTGACCGCCCACTCGCCGGTGGTCGTGCCCTGCGAGTTCGACGCGAGGCCGGAGGTGGCGTTGCTGATGTCGGCACCCGACACCTCGACCGGACCGAGGATGTACTTGGCGGCACCGTCGTTGTCACACGTGACCAGGGGCTCGTCGTCCGGGGCCGACGTGACGTCGTCCGGAGCCGAGCACTTGTAGTTCGTGTACAGGTCCTGCAGCTTCGGCGTCACCCAGGCGAGGTCGCTGCCGTTCGTCGGCTTCGAGCTCGGGGTCGCCTGCAGTGAGGCAGGCGGCGAGTACGGCGTCGGCGAAGCGGTCGAGCCCTTGCCGGAGTCGCCCACGGCGCTGTCGGACGCGGCCTCGGTGAAGAGCACCGGGCGGAAGGTCAGCTTCGCCGCGGCCTCGATGCGCTGGATCGTCTGCTGGTCCGGCTTGCCCGGGATCGACACGACGATGTTGTTCGCGCCCTGGGTGTTGATCTCGGACTCCGAGACACCGGTGGCGTCGATGCGCTGGCGGATGATGTTCACCGCCTGCTGCAGCTGCTGCGAGGTGACTGCCGAGCCCTCGGTGCTCTGCGCCGCCAGGGTGATCTGGGTGCCGCCCTGCAGGTCGAGTGCCAGCTCGGGGACCCAGCTCGCGCCGGCGTACCACTTGTCGGAGGCGTCCTTGGTGCTGCCCGCGAGGACCGATGCGGCGGTGTTCAGCCCCGCGAGGACCGCGATCAGGATCACCAACCAGGTGAGCGAGCGGAGCGCCTTCTTGACGGGTGTCGATCGTGCCACCGGTCGTCTCGTCTTTCTGTCGTGAGCCCCGCGCGTCGCAACGCACGGGGCTCATGGTGTCGCACCGCCGGTCAGCCGGCGGCGTCGGAGGTCAGTCTTCGGTCTTGCGCTTCGTGCTGTCGACGTCCTCGACACGCTCACCGTAGATCGGCTCGCCGTTGAGTTCGGTGACGTGGGAGTCCGCTTCGGTCTCGGTCGTGACGGTCGTGTCGACGGCCTCCGTGGTCTCCTCCGGGACGACGCGGGACAGCGTCTGGCGGTGCACCGTGATGACGGTGCCCGGCGCGATCTCGACGTCCGCGGTGACCTTCTCGTCATCGACCGACACGAGCGTGCCGTACAGGCCGAACGAGAGCATGACGCGCGCGCCCGGGACCATCTGACTGGCGGTCTCGGTCTGCTGCTTCTTGCGCTTGCGGCTGCTGTAGAACATGAAGGCCGCGAACGCCACGACGATGATGATGAGGAAGTACTGGTCCATGGGAGCCTTCGGTCGGTCGAGCGGTTTCGGGCGCGAGCAGTCTAGAGCACGTACATGTGCAGTACTTCACGCATCGTCGGCGGCGAAGAGTCCGGGCTGCGCGGCGGCCTGTCCGGGCGTCAGACCGAAGTGGCGCCAGGCCTGCGGCGTCGCGATCCGCCCGCGGGGCGTCCGAGTCACGAGACCGATCCGCACGAGGAACGGCTCGACCACGGACTCGATCGTCTCGGACTCTTCACCGACGGACACCGCGAGGGTGTTCAGGCCGACCGGACCGCCGTCGAAGCGGGTCAGCATGGTCTCGAGCACCGCACGGTCCAGCCGGTCGAGGCCGTACTCGTCGACGTCGTACAGCTCGAGCGCGCCCTGGACCGCGGCCATGCCGTCCCGCGTGCCGCGCACGAGTGCGAAGTCCCGCACCCGTCGGAGCAGTCGGTTCGCGATGCGCGGGGTGCCGCGGGAGCGCCCGGCGATCTCCCGCAGGGCGTACCGGTCGAAGTCGAGTTCGAGCAGGTGCGCGGCGCGGATCAGGACCTGTTCGAGTTCGTCGCGCTCGTAGAACTCGAGGTGCGCGGTGAAGCCGAAGCGGTCGCGGAGCGGGTTCGGCAGGAGCCCGGCTCGGGTGGTCGCGCCGACGAGGGTGAACGGCGCGAGGTCGAGTGGGATGCTCGTCGCCCCGGCGCCCTTGCCCACCATGACGTCGATGCGGAAGTCCTCCATCGCCAGGTAGAGCATCTCCTCCGCCGAACGGGCCATGCGGTGGATCTCGTCGATGAACAGGACGTCACCGGGCATCAGCGACGACAGCACCGCGGCGAGGTCACCCGCGTGCTGGATCGCCGGCCCGCTCGACATCCGCAGGGGGCGCGACGACTCGTGCGCGACGATCATCGCCAGCGTGGTCTTGCCGAGTCCGGGAGGCCCGGCCATCAGGATGTGGTCCGGCGTCCGGTCCTGCATGGCGGCGGCCTTGAGCAGCAGGTCGAGCTGCCCGCGGACCTTGCGCTGGCCGACGAACTCGTCGAGCGACTTCGGCCGGAGCGCGCCCTCGAACGCCAGCTCTTCCGGTGACTGCGCGTCGGCGGCGGTGATCCCGCCGCTCATCGGCCGGCACCCGTGGGGCGGAGGGTCCCGAGCGCGGCGCGGAGCAGTGCCTGCGTCCCCATCTGCTCGACGCCGGGCTCGTTCGCGACGGCGTCGTCGACCGCGCTGCGCGCTGCGTCCTCGCGCCAGCCGAGGCCGACCAGGGCGATGACGACGTCCTCGGTCGCGGGGTGGGCGACCGCGGCGGCGGCACCGGTGGTCGTGGGTGCCTCGAACGCGGCGAGCTTGCCGGAGAGGGCGACGATGATGAGCTTGGCGGTCTTCGGGCCGATGCCCGAGACCTTGCGGAACGCCCCGTCGTCGTCGTGCGCGACGGCGTTCGCGACCTGGGCCGCGGTCATCTGCCCGAGGACGCCGAGTGCGGACTTCGGGCCGACGCCGGAGACGCTCCGGAGCAGGTCGAAGACGCGCAGGGCGTCGGTCGACTCGAAGCCGAAGAGCTCGAACGCGTCGTCGCGGACGATCAGGGCCGTGCGGACGAAGACCTCTGATCCGTGGCGCATCGTCAGGGCGTGGGCGGGCGTCACCGTGACGGCGTACCCGACTCCGCTGACCTCCACCACGGCGGTCGATCCGGCGACGTCGATGCAGGTGCCCCGGAGACTCGCGATCATGCCCCGAGCCTAGGGCGGGCCGGGGACGTCCTCGCGCCGCCGCTCCGCACGAGGGGTGACGCGGCACTGCGGCCGGCTGCCCCGGCCTGCGCGTCCCGCCAGGCACGCTGTGCCGGGGTGAGGGTCCCGGGGCCGGAACTGACGGCGTCGGGTGAGCCGAGCCTCCAGGCATGGCAGACCGCCAGGGCGAGCGCGTCCGCGGCGTCGGCGGGCTTCGGTGCCTCGGCGAGGCCGAGGACCCGGGCGACCATCGCCTGGACCTGCCGCTTGTCGGCGTTGCCGTAGCCGGTGATCGCGGCCTTGACCTCGGACGGGGTGTGCAGCCCGACCGGCAGCCCGCGCGCGGCGGCGGCGTGCAGGGCGAGGCCGGACGCCTGCGCCGTGCCCATCACGGTGCGGACGTTCGCCTGCGCGAACACCCGCTCGACGGCCACGGCGTCGGGCCGGTGCGCGTCGATCTGCTCGGCGATGCCCTCGGCGATCGCGAGCAGCCGGAGCTCCAGCGCCATGTCGGCCGGGGTACGGACGACCGTGACGTGCACCAGGCGGGCGCGGCGGTCCGGCGTGACCTCGACCACGCCGACGCCGCAGCGGGTGAGCCCGGGGTCGACCCCGAGCACCCGCAGCGCGCCGGCCCTGGCCGTGATCAGTCCTCGTCTTCGTCGAGCTCGGCCTGCACGTCCGCCGGCACGTCGAAGTTGGCGTAGACGTTCTGCACGTCGTCGCTGTCCTCGAGCGCGTCGATGAGCTTGAACACCTTGCGGGCGGTGTCCGCGTCGACCTCGACCTTGAGGTTCGGCACGAACTCGGCGTCCGCGGCGTCGTAGTCGATGCCGGCCGCCTGCAGGGCGGTGCGGGCCTCGACCAGGTCGCTCGCCTCGGTGATGACCTCGAAGCCACCGCCCTGGTCGATGACGTCCTCGACACCCGCGTCGAGCACGGCCGTCATGACGTCGTCCTCGGTCAGGGCGTCGGTCTTGGTGACCGAGATGACGCCCTTGCGGTTGAAGTTGTACGCGACACTGCCCGGGTCGGCCATGGTGCCGCCGTTGCGGTTCATCGCCGTCCGGACCTCGGCCGCGGCACGGTTCTTGTTGTCGGTGAGGCACTCGACCAGGAGCGCGACGCCGTTCGGGCCGTACCCCTCGTACATGATGGTCGTGTACTCGATCGACTCGCCGGTCAGGCCGGCACCGCGCTTGATGGCGCGGTCGATGTTGTCGTTCGGCACCGAGGTCTTCTTGGCCTTCTGGACCGCGTCGACGAGGGTCGGGTTGCCCGACATGTCGGCCCCGCCCATCTTCGCGGCGACTTCGATGTTCTTGATGAGCTTGGCGAACGACTTCGCACGGCGACCGTCGATGACGGCCTTCTTGTGCTTCGTCGTCGCCCACTTGGAATGCCCGGACACGGTTCTCCTTGCGTCGTGCGGAAAGTCTCCGACAGTTTACCGGCCCGGGAGGCGCGGTGTGCGTCCGCCGCGCAGGCCCGGCTGGCCAGGTGGCCCAGGCGGCCGGGGATGCCTCAGGTGGACGAGGGATCAGGCCCGACGGACGATGTCGAGGAAGCGGCGGTGGAACCGGTCCTCGCCCGCGACCTCGGGGTGGAACGCACTCGCGAGCACGTTGCCCTGCTGCACGGCCACGACCTGACCGTCGGGCAGGGCACCGATGACGTCGACGCCGGCGCCGTGCTGCTCGACCACCGGCGCCCGGATGAACACCGCGTGCACCGGGGCCTCGCCGAGGTCGGGCATCGGGATGTCGATCTCGAACGAGTCGTTCTGGTTGCCGAACGCGTTCCGCCGCACCGTGGTGTCGAGGACGTCGAGCGTGTGCTGCCCGGCGATTCCGTCGGTGATCCGCGAGCTGAGCATGATCATGCCCGCGCAGGTGCCGTAGGTCGGGAGTCCCCCGCGGATGGCGTCGCCCAGCGGTCCGGCGACCCCGAACGCCCGGGACAGCTTGTCCATCACGCTCGACTCGCCGCCGGGGATCACGACACCGTCGAGGCTGTCGATCTCCTCCGGCCGGCGGAGCGGCACGACGTCAGCGCCGAGTTCGGTGAGCGACGCGATGTGCTCGCGGAAGTCGCCCTGCAGGGCGAGGACGCCGATCCGGGGCGACGGCTTACCAGCCACGCTCGGCGAGGCGGTGCGGTGCGGGGACGTCGGCGACGTTGATGCCGACCATCGCCTCACCCAGACCGCGGGACACCTCGGCGATGACCTTCGGGTCGTCGTGGAAGGTGACGGCCTTCACGATGGCGGCGGCACGCTTGGCCGGGTCGCCCGACTTGAAGATGCCGGAGCCGACGAACACGCCGTCCGCGCCGAGCTGCATCATCATCGCGGCGTCGGCCGGGGTGGCGACGCCACCGGCGGTGAAGAGCACGACGGGCAGCTTGCCGGTCTGGGCGACTTCCTTCACCACGTCGTACGGCGCCTGCAGTTCCTTGGCGGCGACGTAGAGCTCGTCTTCCTTGAGGTTCCGCAGCGCCGCGATCTCCTTCGAGATGGTGCGGATGTGGCGGGTGGCCTCGGACACGTCACCGGTGCCGGCTTCGCCCTTGGAGCGGATCATCGCCGCGCCCTCGGTGATGCGACGGAGTGCTTCGCCCAGGTTGGTGGCACCGCAGACGAAGGGGGTCGTGAACTTCCACTTGTCGATGTGGTTCACGTAGTCGGCCGGCGACAGGACCTCGGACTCGTCGATGTAGTCGACGCCGAGCTCCTGCAGGACCTGTGCCTCGACGAAGTGACCGATGCGGGCCTTCGCCATGACGGGGATCGACACGGCGGCGATGATCTCCTCGATCATCGACGGGTCGGACATGCGGGCGACACCACCCTGGGCGCGGATGTCGGCGGGGACGCGCTCGAGGGCCATGACGGCGGTGGCGCCGGCTTCCTCGGCGATGCGTGCCTGGTCGGCGTCGATCACGTCCATGATGACGCCGCCCTTGAGCATCTCCGCGAGACCGCGCTTGACGCGCGAGGACCCGGTGGTCGAAGTGGCGTTGACGGTGCTGGGGGTGCTGTCGCTCATGATCCCCTCAGTCTAGTCCGACGGCCACCCCTCGGCGACGAGTCGACGAGTGTCGCCGAGCATCTGCGAGAGCGACTTCGTCCGGGCGATGATCGGGAAGAAGTTCGCGTCCGACTGCCACCGCGGCACGATGTGCTGGTGCAGGTGGGCGGCGACGCCCGCTCCGGCGACCTCGCCCTGGTTCATGCCGATGTTGAAGCCGTCGCAGTGCGAGACCTCGCGCAGGACCCGCATCGCCGTCTGGGTGAGTTCGCCGATCTCCTGCAGCTCCTCGGGCGTCGCCTCGTCGTAGAGCGGGACGTGCCGGTAGGGGCAGACCAGCAGGTGGCCGTTGTTGTACGGGTACAGGTTGAGCAGCACGTAGGCGTGCTCGCCCCGCGCGACGATGAGGGCGTCCTCGTCGGACTTCCGCGGTGCCTCGCAGAACGGGCAGTCGTCACGGTGGCCGCGGCCCTCCCCCGCACGGCCGGCGTCGATGTACGCCATCCGGTGCGGGTTCCACAGGCGCTGGAAGGAGTCCGGGACCGCCGCCTGGGTGGCGGCGTCCCGGATCTCCAGCGGGTTGCCCTCGTCGTCGAGCGGGCCGGTCATCAGACCTGTACGCGGTCGCGGATCGCGGTCGTGATGCGCTCGACCGCTTCGTCCACGGGCACACCGTTGTCCTGGCGGCCGTCGCGGAAGCGGAAGCTCACGGCCCCGGCGTCACGGTCGTCCCCGCCCGCGATGAGCTGGAACGGCACCTTGGCCTTGGTGTGCGTGCGGATCTTCTTCTGCATGCGGTCGTCCGAGTGGTCGACCTCGGCGCGGACGCCCTGGGCGCGGAGCTTCGCGACGACCTCGTCGAGGTAGTCGCCGTACTCCTCGGCCACCGGGATGGCGACGACCTGCACCGGCGACAGCCACGCGGGGAACGCACCGGCGTAGTGCTCGGTGAGGACACCGAAGAACCGCTCGATCGAGCCGAACAGGGCGCGGTGGATCATCACCGGGCGCTGGCGGGTGCCGTCGGCGGCGGCGTACTCGATGCCGAAGCGCTTCGGCAGGTTGAAGTCCAGCTGCACGGTGGACATCTGCCAGGTGCGGCCGATGGCGTCCCGGGCCTGCACCGAGATCTTCGGGCCGTAGAACGCCGCTCCGGCGGGGTCCGGCACGAGTTCCAGGCCGGTCTCCTCGGCGACCTCGCGCAGGGTGTTCGTCGCCTCTTCCCAGACGTCGTCGTCGCCGACGTACTTCTCCGGGTCCTTCGTGGAGAGCTCGAGGTAGAAGTCGTCGAGGCCGTAGTCACGGAGCAGCGACAGCACGAACTGCAGGGTCGTGGTGAGCTCCTCCTTCATCTTCTCCTTCGTGGTGAAGATGTGGGCGTCGTCCTGGGTCAGGCCGCGGACCCGGGTGAGGCCGTGGATGACGCCGGACTTCTCGTTGCGGTAGACCGTGCCGAACTCGAACATCCGCAGGGGCAGGTCGCGGTAGGAGCGAGCCTGCGACCGGTACGCCAGGATGTGCATCGGGCAGTTCATCGGCTTGAGGTAGTAGTCCGCACCCTGCCGGGTGACGTTGCCGTCCTCGTCGCGGGCCTCGTCCATGTGCATGGGCGGGAACATACCGTCCTTGTACCAGCCCAGGTGTCCGGACTGCTCGAACAGGTCGCCCTTGGTGATGTGCGGCGTGTAGACGAACGAGTAGCCCTCCTGCTCGTGCCGACGGCGCGAGTAGTCCTCCATCTCACGGCGTATGATGCCGCCCTTGGGGTGGAAGATCGCCAGGCCCGAGCCGATCTCGTCCGGGAACGAGAACAGGTCGAGTTCGGCACCGAGCTTGCGATGGTCACGCTTCGCGGCTTCCTCGAGGCGGACGAGGTAGGCCTTGAGCTGGTCCTTGTCGGGCCAGGCGGTGCCGTAGACGCGCTGCAGCTGCGGGTTCTTCTCGGAGCCGCGCCAGTACGCAGCCGCCACACGCATGAGCTTCGCGGCGTTGCCGATCCAGCGGGTGTGCGGCACGTGCGGGCCACGGCAGAGGTCCTGCCAGACGACGTCGCCGGACTTCGGGTCGACGTTCTCGTAGACGGTGAGTTCGCCGGCACCGACCTCGACGCTCTCGCCCGAGTCGCCCTCGGACGCGGCGCCCTTGAGCCCGATGAGCTCCTGCTTGTAGGGCTCCCCCGCCATCAGCTGGCGGGCTTCGTCGTCGCTGACGACCCGGCGGCGGAAGCGCTGGGCCTGCTTGACGATCCGGTCCATGCCCTTCTCGATCGCCTTGAGGTCCTCCGGCGTGAAGGGCTCGGCGACGTCGAAGTCGTAGTAGAAGCCGTCGGTGACGGGCGGCCCGATGCCGAGCTTGGCGTCGGGGTTGATCTGCTGCACGGCCTGCGCCAGCACGTGGGCGGCGCTGTGCCGGAGGATGTCGAGGCCGTCCTGCTCGTCGAGCGTCACCGGCTCGGCGGTCTCGCCCGCCTGCACGTCCGCGGCGAGGTCCTTGAGGACGCCGTCGACCCGGATGGCGACGACGCCGCGGACGCCGTCGAAGAGCTCGGTGCCCGTCGTGGTGGTCGTCGCGGTGCGGGGCTCGGGTGCCTGGGGCACGTCGTCGGGCTCGGCGGACGGTGCGGCGACTGACTCGGTCACGATGGTGGGGCTCCCTCGGTCTGGTGGTACGTCGATGGTAGTGGCGGGCCGGGTCAGGCGGGCACGCGGCCGAGCGTGGTGACGGGCAGGCGCGGCTCGATGCGTTCGCGACCGGACAGGCCGTCGAGTTCGAGGAGTGCGGCGAAGCCGATCGCCTGGTACCCGGCACGTTCGAGCAGGGTCACGGTCGCGGCGGCGGTGCCCCCGGTGGCCAGGACGTCGTCGACGACGAGCACCCGGGTGCCCGGTTCGAGCTGGCCCGGACGGAGTTCGAGTTCGGCTTCGCCGTACTCGAGCGCGTACTGCTCGCTGAGGACCTCGCCGGGCAGCTTGCCGGCCTTGCGGACCGTGAGCACGCCGACCTGGTGCTGCGCGGCGATCCCACCGGCCAGCGCGAACCCGCGCGCCTCGATGCCGGCGACGGCGGCGAAGCCCCCACCGACGGCGAAGGGCGCGGCGAGGGCCTCGCACACGCGGCCGAAGGCGATCGGGTCGGCGAACACCGGCGTCACGTCGCGGAAGAGCACGCCCGGCTTCGGGAAGTCGGGGACGATCGTGGTGAGGCGCTCGACGAGGGCAGCGGCGGAGTCGGTCATGTCCTCAACCGTACGGGGCTGGCAGGGTCCCGCCGTTCCGCGGTCGGGTGCGCGGCTGGTGCCGGACGGGAGGCGCGGCGCCGGCTGGTGCCGTGCCTCCCGTCCGACGCTGGTCGCGCTGGGCGTCCACGTCGGTCACCGCCACATGTGCATGGCGGCGCCGAGGACCACCCACTCGGCTTCACGAGCGAGGCGGGCCTGTTCTTCGCGGTGCCGCCGGAGTTCGGCGGCGGGGTCGATCTCGTGCGGCTGACGCCGGGTGCGGCGACTCCACACGATGAGGGCGAGTCCGATCCGGAGGGCGATCCGGTCCGGCAGCGACACCCGGTGGAGTCGTCCGGTCGGTGGTCGCACCGGGCGGAGGAGGGTCTTCGATGACATGGTGTTCCCTGTTCGGAGAATGGCGGAGGAAAGCGGAATCGGGGTCGACGAATCGACCAGGGTCGCACCTCGGTCGACGTCGAGGCGCGATGAGCGGACGCGCGACGGATCACCCGAGGAAATGCGTTCGCGTGAATGCACGGGGAAATGCGTGTGCATTCAGCGACGATGACCTGCGGTGCGGTCCACTCGCGTGATGAACGGTCGAGTCAGCGTGGACGAGCAGCCGTCGTGGACGAGCCCTGTCGTGGATGACGAGCCGCAGCCCAGCAGCCGGACGGCATGCGGCCGGCGACGACACGAGCCAGGGACCGGGGCCTGAAGGGCCACGGAACCGGCGACTGGACGAGTCCAGCAACGGGACGAGTCCGGCGGATGGACGTGCCCGGCGAGGGGCCGACCCAGGTCAGCCCGGGTCAGCCCTGGCCGTGGTTCAGGACGGCGTGTTCATCAGCACGACCAGGCGAAGGAGCCGGTGGTTCCACGGACTGCTCGGAACGGCGTCTGCGTGGTGATCATTGTCGGCCCCCTTTCGGCACGGTGTCTGCTGGTTCTCGACGGCGGATCGGTGATCCGTTCGCGTCGAGAGAACACTATCCACCTCGAGAACGCACGCGCAACCCTTTTCTCGCATTTCTCCGAGATTGCACTCGGGAACACCCGAGAAGCCCCCGGTACCGCAGTACCGGGGGCTTCTCGATGAACAGCTGACTAGACCGCGACCGGTGCGTCGACCACCGCGACGAGCACGTCCTCGGCGACGTCGATCCGGACCGTGTCACCCTCGTGCGCCGACCCGTCGACCACGAGCTCCGCGATCCGGTCGTCGACCTCGCGCTGGATCAGCCGACGGAGCGGACGGGCGCCGTACTCCGGCTCGTACCCGTGCTCGGCGAGCCAGTCCGTCGCGGCCTCGGACACCGACAGGACCATGCCCTGCGCGGCGAGCCGGAAGGCCGTGTCCTGCAGCAGCAGCGACACGATGGACCGCAGCTGCCCGCGCTCGAGCTTGCGGAAGAGCACGATCTCGTCGATGCGGTTGATGAACTCCGGCCGCATCGACTCGCGGAGCTTGCCCATCACCCGGTTGCGCAGGTCGTCCTCCGCGTAGCCACCGTCGGCGGCGACCGAGAACCCGAGCGCCCCCGAGCGGGAGGCCAGGAACTCCGACCCGATGTTCGAGGTCATGATGACCACCGTGTTCCGGAAGTCGACCGTGCGGCCCTGCCCGTCGGTGAGCCGGCCGTCGTCGAGCACCTGCAGCAGCAGGTTGAACACGTCGGGGTGAGCCTTCTCGACCTCGTCGAGCAGGATCACCGAGTACGGGTTCCGACGGACGCGCTCGGTGAGCTGCCCGGCCTCGTCGTGGCCGACGTACCCGGGAGGGGCACCGACCAGCCGCGAGACCGTGTGCCGCTCGCCGAACTCGCTCATGTCGAACCGCAGCATCGCCGACTCGTCACCGAACAGCGACGCGGCCAGGGCCTTGGCGAGTTCGGTCTTGCCGACACCGGTCGGACCGAGGAACAGGAAGCTGCCGACCGGACGACGCGGGTCGCCCATGCCGGTGCGGCTGCGCCGGACCGCCTTCGCGATCGCCCGCACGGCGTCGTCCTGGCCGACCACACGGTCGTGCAGCTCGGACTCCAGAGCGGCGAGGCGGGTCTTGTCGGCCGAACCGAGGCGGGTCACCGGGATCCCGGTGGCACGCGACACCACGGCGGCGATGTCCGCTTCGGTGATGGCGTCGTCCGCGGGCGCCGGACGGGAGGCGCGTTCGACGTCACCGGTGGCGGCGGCGGTGATCCGCGCCTCCAGTCCGGCGATCTCGTCGCGCAGGAGCGATGCCTCTTCGTACTGCTCCTCGGCGACGGCGCGGTCCTTCCGGGCCGTCAGGTCCGCCACCTGGGCGCGGAGGGCCTCGACGTCGACGTCACCCGAGCGGGCGAGACGACGACGGGCGCCGGCCTGGTCGATGAGGTCGATGGCCTTGTCCGGCAGGTGCCGGTCGGTGACGTAGCGGTGCGACAGCTCGACGGCGGCGCGGATCGCGTCGTCGGCGTAGGTCACCCCGTGGTGCTCGGCGTAGCGGGGGCTGAGGCCGGTGAGGATCGCGATCGCGTCCTCGACGTTCGGCTCCCCCACCGTGACGGGCTGGAACCGACGCTCGAGGGCCGCGTCCTTCTCGATGCGGCGGTACTCGGTGAGCGTCGTCGCGCCGACCAGGTGCAGGTCGCCCCGGGCCAGGCGCGGCTTGAGGATGTTGCCCGCGTCCATCGACCCGCCCTCGCCGCCGCCACCGGCGCCGACGACGGTGTGGAGTTCGTCGACGAAGACGATGAGTTCGTCCGCGTGCGCGGCGATCTCGTCCATCGCGTTCGTCAGGCGCTCCTCGAAGTCACCGCGGTAGCGGGTGCCGGCGAGCATGCCGGGCAGGTCGAGGGCGACGACGCGCTTGCCCTGCAGCAGGGCGGGGACATCGCCGTCGACGATGCGCTGGGCGAGTCCCTCGACGATGGCGGTCTTGCCGACGCCGGGCTCACCGATGAGGACGGGGTTGTTCTTGGTGCGACGGAGCAGGATCTCGACGGCCTGTTCGATCTCGTCCGCGCGACCGATCACCGGGTCGATGCCACCCTCGCGGGCGCGGGCGGTGAGGTCGGTGCCGTACTGGTCCAGCGTCGGGGTCTCCGACTGCTGGTCCTGCTGGGCGGTGGTGCCGGGCATGGGACGCCCCTCTCGCGCGGCCTCGGCCGCTTCCTGTGCGTAGGACTGCATCACCTGCGGGGTGACGCCGGCGCTCGCGAGCAGCTGGCCCGCGACCGTGTCCTGGTCCGTGACGAGCGCGAAGAAGACGTGCTCGGGGTCGGTGTAGGTGCTGCCGAACCCGCGGGCGGCCTGGGTCGCCTCGAGCAGGATCCGCTGCGCGGACGGGGTCAGCGCCGGACGACCCTCGACGGTGTCGCCGGACGGCATCGGCAGGCGCTGCTCGACCTCGGCGGCGAAGCGCTCCGGGTCGGCGCCCGCAGAACGGAGGACGGCCGCGAAGGGCTCGGTACCGACGAGCACGTGCAGGACGTGCAGGGCGTCGATCTCGTGCTGGCCCTGCTCGACGGCGTACGCGGCCGTCTGCTGGAGCAGCTCGTGGGTCCGCCGGCTGAGCAGGCGGGTGATGTCGACCGGTCGTCCGAACGGCATGGACCGCTGGGCCTGGCCAGGGTTCTGGGACGCCGCGAGCAGTCGTGCGAGGAACTCGTCGAACGAGTCGTTGCCGCCGGTCGGGCCGAACGTCTGTGGCAAAGGGACCTCCTGAGGAACTTGAGTGCCTTCGACTCAATGCAACGCAGGGGGGCCGTGCTCATTCCCGCTCGGTGGAAGAACTTGCGGCGGCTCGACTCAACTCCGGGCGATGGGGGCCGTACTGGCCTCGGTGACCCGTGCCAGGTCCGCCGGGGACAGCTCGATGTCGAACCCACGACGCCCGCCGGACACGAAGATGGTCGGGTGGTCGGACGCCGACGCGTCGAGCACCGTGCGGATCCGGGTCTTCTGCCCGACCGGACTGATCCCCCCGACGACGTACCCGGTCCGTCGCTCCGCCAGGGTCGGGTCGGCCAACGAGGCCTTCTTGCCGCCGAGGGCCGCCGCGATCGCCTTGAGGTCGAGACGGTCGGCCACCGGCACGATCGCCACCGCCAGGTCACCGTCGACCGAGACGACCAGCGTCTTGAACACCTGCTCCTCGCGGAGCCCGAGCGCCGCCGCCGCCTCTTCGCCGAAGTTCGTCGCGCTCTCGTGGTGCTCGTACACGTGCGGGGTGAACGGCACGCCGGCCCGCTCCAGCGCGAGGGTCGCCGGGGTGCTCGGGGAAGCTGCGCTCATGCCCTGATCCTGCCCCGGAGGACCGTCACGGCCTCGGAGGCTCGCGGTCGCTACGCTGAGCCACACCATGACCGTCATCGAGGTGCTGCTCCGCGGGGTGTCCGCCCTGCACGGCCTCGACCCGTCCGCGCTCGGCTCGCTCCCGGCCCTTGCCGCCGCCGCCCTCGGGCTCGGCGCGCTCGGCATCACCGCCACCGCGGTGGCCGCCCTCGCCGCGGCACTGCTCGTGGTGCGACTGGTCGCCCTGCTGACCGGAGCCGACGGGGCGGGCGCACCACGGGCCTCCCGGACGACACCGGACCTCGTGACCCGGATCGCCTGGAGCGACCCGGACGCCGACGGACACCCGCGACCGCGGGCACCGGGAGCCGTCCCGGCGGTCTGACACCGATCGGTGTCGGGCCGCAGACGCTCCCGACCCCACGATCGAAGGACCACCGTCATGGACATCACCACCCTGCCCGGACTCAGCACCCTGCTGCACGCCGGCGCCACGCTCGTCACCACCCTCACCGACCTGCTCACACCCGTCGCCGGAACGGCCGCTGCGGCGCTCGCCGTGGTCCTGCTGACCCTGGCGGTCCGACTCGTGCTCGTCCCGCTCGCCGTCCTGCAGGTCCGCGCCGAGCGGGACCGGCGCCGACTCGCTCCGCGGATCGCCGAACTCCGCCGCCGGGCCGGGAAGGACACCGCACGGTTCCAGCGGTCACTGCAGGAGCTGTACACGAGCGAGCGGGTCTCGCCCCTCGCGGGATGCCTGCCCGTGCTCGCGCAGGCGCCGGTCGTGTCGCTGCTGTACACGCTGTTCACGCACGCGAGCATCGACGGAACGGTCAACACGCTGCTGCGGGCGACCCTGGCCGGCATCCCGCTCGCGCAGTCCGCGGTGGCCGTCGTGACATCGCCGCTGTGGGTGCACGGCTGGGTGCTGCTCCTGCTGCTCGCCATGCTGGCCGTCGTCGTCGAGCTGACCCGACGCGCACAGTTGCACTGGAACCCGCTACCCGTCCCGGAGCCGTCCGATCCGGCCGTTCCCGGCGCGGCGGCGATGACCGGGATCGCCCGGTGGATGCCGTTCGTCTCGGTCGGGTTCGCGGCGATCGCGCCCCTGGCGGCAGCGCTCTACGTCGTGACGAGTGCGCTCTGGACCCTCGGCGAACGGGCGGTGCTGCGGCGGGTGCTCCGGTGACGGGCGGGCCGGTCCGGTGACGGTCGGGTGTGGCTAGCCGCCCTGGCCCTCCTGCTGCGGCCCCTGGTCCACCGGGTCGTACTCGGTGTCGCGGCCCTGCTCCTCCTCCGGCAGCGGGACGTGCCGTTCGGTGCCGCTGCCGCCCGGGCTGGTCGCGACGTAGTCGGCCTCGCCGGACTGGGTGTCGTGGCTGAGCGGTTCGAGGGTCTCGTCGTCGACGTCCTGCGGCGTCGATCCGGTGGCGTCCGCGGGGACGGCGGGGTCGTTCGGGTCGGCGGCCTGGTCGTTCTGCGCATCGGTCATCCCTCGGGCGTACTCCCCCCGGTCTGGGTGCGCGCCGTCGCCGCAGCGGTGGCAGCATGAGGACGGGCGTGACGACGAGGAGCGCGGATGAGCCGGACCGACGACGACGCGGCAGCACGAACGCGTCTCGAACGCATCGCGTGGGGCGCCGGGTCGTCCCCGGCGGACGCGGCACGCGCCCGCATCGCGCTGGCAGACCTCGACCGGGAGGCCCGCAAGCGCCCCGCCACGGCCGTCGGCCCCGCCACGGGGTCGCGCCGCGGGCGCCGGGTCGGCGCCGGGTCTGCGGACGCCGAGCGGACCGTTCCGGAGGCTGGGCCGTCCGTCCCGGTCGCTGCGTCGGCTGTTCCTGCGGCTGCGTCGGCTGTTCCTGCAGCTGCGCCGGCCGTTCCGAGTGTGACGCCGTCCGTTCCGGACTCGGTGTCCGCCGTTCCGAGGGCGGAGTTCCCTGCTGCTGCGGCGGCAGATGCTGCCGACGATGCTCGTGACGGTGCACCGGCTCCGGTGCCGGACCACGACGTGGATCGTGCAGCTTTCCACGGAGACGGGGACGGCGACGGCGACCAGACGCCCGAGGCGCCTGGCGACGGCGGACGCGGGGCGGGCCTCCAGGCCGGCGGTCGGCGGCTCCTCGACCGGGCCCGGGTGCTGCTGCGCCGGGTCCGACGCACCGACCGGACCGTCCTGTGGGCGCTCGGCGGTGCCGCGGTCGTGATCGGTCTCGTCGCCGGCACCGGCGTCGGACTGTCGATCGGGACCCGGAGCACGGCCGAGCCCGCGTCCGCCGTGACGACCCCGGCGGCTGGCACCGTGACTCTCGAACAGATGCTCGACCTGCCGCAGACATACGCCGACCAGCTGCCCGGCGGGATCGACGCGCCGGTTTCCCTGCACACGACCCGGCTCGTCTTCACGAACCGGTCCCTGGCGGGCGACGACGCCGCGACGCCCTGGAACGTCTGGGCCGGGGTCGGGCGGGACAGTTCGACGCTCTGCCTGGTCGCGACGGCCGACCGACTGCAGGGCACGAGCGCCTGCTACCCCCGCGACGACGCTCTGCACGGGGTCGTGTCGTTGTCCGCGACCTCGCTGAGCGGGACGCTCTGGGTGCGGGTCGTCGGCGGTGCGGTCCGGGGCACCGTGACCAGCTCGCCGCCGCCGCTGTACTGACCCGGAGCGGCTGGAACCCACTGCTCCAGGTGGGCAGTGCGTTGGAGCGCTCCTGAGAACGACCGGGGAGCCCTCGCGCGATCGGCGTGCACCGTGCAACACTGGATGGAGCGCACTCGCCGTGGAGTGGCCAGAACCACATCTCCACATCCCCAGTCCACCACCGAGCGCGCTCCGACCGGTCGAACAGTCCCTCGTTCCCGCGCGCTCCTCGCACGTCCTCGAGGAGGTCAGCCGCCGTGTCCACCACCAGCAACCGAACCGTTCACCCGCACACGACGCCGATCACCGTCACGACGTCGTCGGTGATCGGGATCGCCGTCCTCGGCCTCGCGACGTTCTTCGCCATCACGACCGAGCTCATGCCGGTCGGCCTGCTCGGCACGATGAGCCAGGACCTCGGCGTCACCGAGTCGACCATGGGCATCGTCATCACCGTGTACGCCGCCGCCGTCGCGCTGCTCGCACTACCGCTGACCTCGCTCACCGCGAAGCTGCCGCGGAAGACCGTCCTCGTCGCCACCCTCGTCGGCTACACGGTGTCGAACGCACTCGTCGCACTGGCCCCGTCGTTCGCGGTGGTCTGCGCCGGTCGGGTGGTCGGCGGCATCGCACACGCCCTGTTCTTCTCGGTCGCCTCGGCTTACGCGACCCGGATCGTGCCGCCCCGGCTCGCCGGCCGCGCCATCGCGTTCGTCTACTCCGGCAGCTCGCTCGGGTTCGTGATCGGCGTCCCCCTCGCCACCGGTGTCGGGCAGTCCGTCGGGTGGCGCCCGGCGGTCGGCGGCGTCGCGGCCTGCGCCGCACTGCTCGCCGTCGTCGCCGCGCTCTGCCTGCCCGCCGTGCGCGGAGCCGCCTCGCCGCACATCGGCTCGCCGAAGGCCTGGGCCCGGACCGGGCTGCTGTCGGTCGTGGTCGCCGACCTGCTGCTCTTCGCCGGGCACTACATCGTGTACACGTACATCGGCCCCTACGTCATCGACGCCGGGCTCGACGCCGGCATGGTGTCCGGCGCGCTGCTCGTCCTGGGCGGGACCGGCGTGATCGGCCTCTGGCTGGCCGGGATGTTCGTCGACCGGGCACCCCGTCAGACGCTCCTGGCCGCCATCGCCGCCATGGCCGTCGCGTTCGCCCTGATGCCGTTCGCGCACGGGTCCCTCGTCGGCACGATGGTCGTCGCGGGCATCTGGATGGCGGCGAACGGCACCACCGGCACGCTGTTCATGGCCGCGGCGATCCGCACCGGTGGCGTCAGCCCGGAGATCGCGGGCGCCCTGGTGAACGGGGCGTCGAACATCGGCATCGCGGGCGGTGCGGCGATCGGCGGGCAGGTGCTCGGGTTGTCGGGACTGCAGACGCTGCCGTTCGCCGGCGCACTGGTCCTGGTCGCGGGGCTGTCCGTCGTCGCCTTCGCGAAGCGTGGGTTCCCGGTGCACGCGACGGCGCAGCCGCACCTCAGCACGTCGTCGATCGAGGTGTTCACCTCCTCGCTCGCCGTCGTCACGAGCTCGATCCCGACCGTCAGCCGGGCGATCCAGACCATCACCGGGTCCGTCGCCACGGTGCACCGGGCGGCCACCGGGTCGATCCGGACGGCGACCGGGTCGATGCGGACCGTCCGCGAGCGGTAGCCGCCGCCGACGTACCGCCGCCGACGTGCCGGGCGGCTGCGGGCCTCCCGGTCGGAGCAACGGGCGGCCTGGTACGCGACTGGAGGCCTGGGAAACGAGACGCCGCCGACCCCTCGGGGCCGGCGGCGTCTCGTCGTGCTTGCGAGGTCAGTCGTGCATCTCGGGGCGGCGACGGTTCCGGACGCCGCGGAGGGTCAGGAGGCCCGCGCCGAGCAGCAGCAGCACGCCCGCGGCGACGAGCCCCGGGGTGAGTTCGGCGCCGGTGAAGGCGAGGCCGCCGGCGGTCGGGGTCGTCCCGGCGCCGGTGCCCGGAGTGCTGCCGCTCCCCGGTACCGGGCCGCCGCCGGCCGCAGGGGGCGTGGTCGGCGCGACGGTCGGCGTGGGAGACGGGGCGCCCGGAGTCGGCGTCGGAGTGGGCGTCGGCGTCGGCGTCGGCGTCGCGGCGGCCACGACGAGGACGAGCGGGGTCGCCGCCGTCCCGGCTGCCGGCGTCGTCACGAGCTGCGGTTCGCCAGCGTCGTCACCGGTGCCGGCGACGACCGCGTACTCGGTCTCGGTCCGCAGGTCCGGCAGCGTGAAGGTGCCGTCGGACGCGGTCGTGACCGTCACGGGACCGCCGACGGTCGTGTCGGTCGGTGTCGCCGTCACGGCGAGGTCCGGAACCGGCTCCCCCGCAGTGTCGGTCACCGTGCCCGGGAGGTCGACGACCGTCGGCACCGGGACGGCGGCCGGGATGACGAGTGCGAGGGGCGCCGTGGTGGCACCGGCCGCCGGGGTCGTGACCAGCTGCGGGACACCGGCCTGGTCTCCGGTGCCGGCGACCACGGAGTACGCGGTCTCGGTCTGCAGCTCCCGCAGGACGAACGAGCCGTCCGTCCCGGTCTCGGCCGTGACCGGGTCGCTGACCTCCGGGTCGACCGGGGTCGCGACGACGGGGACGTCGGCGGCCGTCGCTCCCGCGGTGTCCGTCACGGTGCCGGTCAGGTCGACGACGGCGGCCGGGGTCGTGAAGGCGAAGTCCTGGGTCGTGCCGGTCGCGGGGATCGTGACCGCCTCGGTCGCGGGGCCGGTCGTCCCCTCCGGCGCGGTGACACGGATGCGGTGGTCGCCGGGCGTGGTCGTGAAGCGGTAGCCGCCGGCCGCGTCGGTGGTGGTGGCGGCGATCTCGGTGCCGTCGGTGTCGAGCAGCTCGACGCGGGTGCCGGTCGGCACCGGGCTGCCGTCGAGGGTCACGGTGCCCGTGACCGAGGCGAAGACGAAGTCCACGCCGGTCCGGTCGGCGCCGCCCGGACTGCCGGCGAGCGAGACGCCGGAGACCGTCGCGTCGGCGGCCACTCCGGGCGGGGCGGTCAGGGTGACCCGGTACCCCGAGTCGACGCCGAGGTCCGGGAAGACGTAGGTGCCGTCGGCCTGGGTGGTCGTGGTGACCTGGCGGCCGCCGGGTGCGGTGGCGGTGACGGTCGCGCCGGCGACCGGGGCTCCGTCACGCGTCGCGGTGCCGCTGATCGCAGCCGTCCGGTCGGCGAACCAGGTCTGGTAGACGGGGAACCCGCTCCGCTGCTGGTACCGGATCGTCAGCGACCCCAGCGGGACGGTGGGCGTGAACCACGCGGTCGCCCCGGCCGTGTCGGTCGCGGTGGCGTTGCCGGTGAGGGTCCGCGTCGCGGCGTTCCACGTCGGGACGTCCCGGCCGGTGGTGCCGTTCGGGTCGGCCAAGCAGGACGGCCCGCCGGGCGACACGGCCGAGCAGGAGTTGTAGGCCCCCTGGAACCCGAGTTGCGCAGCCGTCGCGGTCCCGCCACCGGGCAGGGTCGCCGAGATGGTCGCCTGGTCGGCGTCGATGTCGCCCAGGACGAAGGACCAGCTGCGGGCGCCGGGCGTCGGCGTCGCGAACCGGTACGTCGTGACCGATGCTCCGGTCGGGTTCGGGGTGTCCACGCTCGGGCGCTGGTTGAGGTACGTGTTCCCCCGGCTCGACCCGTACGTCTGGCCCGGACCGGTCGCCGGCCCCTGCCAGGTGGAGGCTCCGCTGATCACCGTCGTCTGCCGTGAGGTCGACGTGTAGGTCGTCTCCGGGAAGCCCGGCAGGCTCATCGTGCCCGTGTAGGCGCGCGCACCCCCGTCGACGGTGAAGGTCCCCCAGTGGCCGACCGGTGCAGCGGAGGCACCGGTCGCGCCGCCCACCGCCGACCCGGCTCCCATGACGAGTGCGGTCACTCCCGCGACCAGCATCCGGCTGCGCTGCATGTGCTCCCCTGTCCCCTCTTCGGCCCGTAGTGCGACACATGTCGCGGACCTGAACGACCCTCAGGCTATCCAGGCAACGCAGACGCGGCCAGGCCGTGCGTCGAACGGCCAGTCACGGCAGGTGGGTCGGCCTCAGATCCTGGCAGCCAGGGCGTCCAGGGCCGCGACCTGGCCCGCGACGACGAGCTGCCGGGCCTCGGCCACGCCGACCCAGCGTGCGTCGTCGACCTCCGGCACCTCGACGAAGCGCCCGGACCCACGCGGGAGTTCCAGCGACACGGTGTTGCTCCGCACGGCCTCGATGGTGAAGTCCGGTGCGGCAAGGGTCCAGACGGTCACGACCTTGCCGGACGCCTGCCGGAAGTCCCCGAGTAGTTCGGGCGTGCCCGCGGGCGCCGGGGTCCCGATCTCCTCGCCGAACTCGCGGAGCGCCGTCGCCAGGGTGTCCTCGCCCGCCTCGAGCTCGCCCTTCGGGATCGACCACGCACGCGGTCGCCGACGCCAGAACGGACCACCCATGTGGGCGATGAAGACCTCGAGCGACGGTCCGGTGCCACGGTGCAGCAGGAGTCCGGCGGAGCGTGGGGGCACGGCCGGAGACTACCCTCCGGCGCATGCAGACCATCGAGCTCCGTGACGGCCGCGCCGTCCTGGTCGACGACACCGGTGCCGCCGACTCCACCAGCGGCAGCGGCCGCGGCAGCGGCACCGACGCCGACCGGCCGACCCTCGTCTGGCACCACGAGTCGCCGCACACCGGCGTCCTCTTCGAGCCACTCCGCAGTCTGGCCGCCGACCGCGGCCTGCGCCTGCTCGCACTCACCCGCCCCGGCTACGGCGGCGCCGACCCGCTGCCCGGGCGCTCGGTCGCCGACGGCGCTCGGGATCTCGCCCAGGTCCTCGCCGCCCTCGGCATCGCCCGCGTCGCCGTGTTCGGCGGCTCCGGCGGCGGTCCGCACGCCCTCGCCGCAGCGGCGCTGCTGCCCGACCGGGTCGCCGCGGTCGCGACCGTCGCCTCCCCCGCCCCCTTCGTCGACACGCCGGCCTGGTGGGACGGGATGGCCGACGATGGCGGGCTCCGCGCCGCGATCGCCGGACGGGAGGCACGCCTCACCTGGGCAGCGACCGCCGAGTTCGACCCGTCCCAGTTCGTCGACACCGACTGGGTCGCCCTCGACGGCGACTGGGCCGCCCTGGGACGGGACGCGACGGCGGCGGGTGGGGCGGGCCTCCAGGGCGGTGCGGACGACGACGTGGCGTTCGTGACGGACTGGGGCTTCCCGCTGTCAGCCGTGACGGTCCCGACCGTCGTGGTGCACGGCACGCGCGACCGGGTCGTGCCGGTGGCGCACGGTCGGGCCTTGGCCGAGGCGGTGCCGCACGCGACGTACGAGGAGCGACCGCACGACGGGCACATCGCGGTCCTGTCGACCGTGCCGTCGCTGATGGACCGGTTGGCCGCGATCCTGCGCGGCTGAGCTGCCGACGCGAGGGCCCGCCGGACCGCGGACGATCAGCCGAGCAGGTCGCGGAGCTCCGCGTCGACCTGCCGCGTCAGGTACCGGACACCCGCCGGGTTCGGGTGCAGCGCGCCGGGCTCGAGGTCGATGCTGCTGAACCCGCCGAACGAGTCGAGGGACACCCCGGAGACGTAGGCGCCGGACCGGGCACACGCCGAGTGCGCCTGCGTCGCCGCGAAGACGTCGACGAAGCGGACGCCGGCGGCCCGGGCGGCGTCCTGGCCGACCTCGTCGAGCTGCTCCTGGATGCCGTGCAGCCACCGGACGTCGGTGTCGGTGAACGGGTACGTGTCCGTCGGGAACCGCCCGGCGAGGGTGCCGAGGTCGACGGCCGGCCGGAAACAGCCCCGCTTCGGCGTGTGCTCCGCGTCCGGGAAGATCGCCGGGTAGCCGAGCAGCAGCACGGTCGCGTTCGGGGCGGCACGCCGGATGTCGGCCAGCGTCGCCGCGATGCCCAGGGCGACGCGGCTCTCGATCTTCGCGCCCAGCGTGTCGACCCCGTCGACGTCGAGCGTGCTCCGGCACGACGGCGCGTTCTTGCCCGAGAACACCGGGCCGGACGCCGACAGCGCCATGCACGACGCCGCGGTGCCGAACAGGTCGGCGTCGTTGCCCCCGATCGTCAGGGTGACGAGCCGGGTGGACTCGGAGAGCGCCTCGACCTGCGGCGGAGCCCCGCGCCACTGCGTGCGGTCGCGGACGTCCTCGCTGGTCGCGCCGGCGCACGTGACGTCCGTCAGCGCCAACCCGAAGCGCGCGGCGATCCGGTGCGGGTAGTCCCGCCCCGACTGCGCACACGCGGCGACGGGCAGACCAGTCGGGTTCGCCAGGCCGTACCCGGCGGAGTACGAGTCGCCCATCGCGACGTACTCGCTGCCCGGCGGCAGGTCCGTCAACGTCTCGGGCGGGTCGTCGGTCACGGGGAACGGCTGCGGCACCGGCCACTGCGGGGCGGCGACCGCCGACGGTGGGGCGAGCGGTCCGCCGGCCGGCCCACCGACCAGGGCGGCGCCGACGAGCACGGCGGACACGACGAACGCGCCCAGCAGGCGGGTGGCGCGCTGGCGGGCGGAGGGCGGACGGCGCAGGGTGGGCTCCGGGAGGCTCGGGTCGGGTCGAGCGGACCAGGCTAGCCGGTCCCGCTCGACCCGTCCTGCGACGACGCCGGCGTGGTCGTCAGGTGTCAGCGACGACCGAGACGGCGCTCGCCGCCCGAACCGGCCTGGTAGTCGAGGCCGTAGTGCTGGAACAGCTCCGGCTCGGTGGCGGCGTCGAGCTCGCCATCGGTCGCGATGGACGGCGCGTCCTTCACGGTCTTCTTGTCGAACGCCACGAGCAGGTGCTTCGGGGCGACGGTCGCGCCGACGAGCGGCACGAACACGAGCTTCTTGCCGACGACACCGGTGGTCACGGAGCCGAACGCCGGCTGCTGCGTCGCGGTGTCGTAGTAGATGCTCTCGAGGTTGCCGATCTTGTCCTCGTTGCCGTCGACGACCGGCAGGCCGATCCAGTCCCGGATGTTGGCTGCTTCGAACACGGCGACTCCCTCCGACGACCGGACTGTCCGTGCCGTCGGATCGACGCTACCGACTCGCGCTGTGCGCCGCGCTACCGGTCGCCGTCGTGCGCGGGGACGGCCGGCGTGGCGCCGAGTCCGTCCACCGCGGCGAGGACGTCGTCGGCGCTGACCGCGAGGATCGCCGGGTCCGGGTCCTCGGCGAACACGTCGCCGCGGCGGACCGAGGCGTCGGTCAGCACCACGTGCGGGCCGGACGCGGGCGGACCCCAGGCCTCGGGCGGTGCCGGGCCGAAGAGGACGACCGAGGGGATGCCGTAGGCGGAGGCCAGGTGCGCGGCTCCCGTGTCGACGGTCACCAGGAGGCTCGCAGCCGCCACGACGGCGGCGAACGGCTGCAGGTCCAGGCGTCCGGCGAGGACCGCCGAGTCGTCCAGGCCGGCCAACTCGGCGACGGCCAGCGCGCGCTCGACGTCGTCCGCGCCTCCCGTCAGGACCACGTGGTGACCGCGTGCGACCAGACCGCGAACCACGTCGGCGAAGCGGTCGACCGGCCAGTGGCGGGCACCGTGGAAGGCACCGACGTGCACGACCGCCGCGCCCTCGACGACGGCGGGCAGGGCGGGGAACGCGATCGACACGTCGTCCGGGTCGGCGGGCATGCCGTGGGCGGTCATCAGGCCGGCCCAGCGGACCCGCTCGTGCACGTCGTGCTGCCACTCCGGACCGTCGGGTGCGCCGTGACCGATCACCCGGCGGGCCTGCAGCGCGTCGATGAGGTCGCCCGACTCGGGGCCGGCGCCGTGCAGGTTGACGGCGACGTCGACGACGCCGGTCGGCACCTGGATCGGGTGGTCCAGGCCGTGCTGGGCCAGGTGCACGTCGACGTCCGTGACGAGCTCGACCACCGGGGCGAGCCAGGCGGTCGTCGCCAGCGTGATGCGGTGCCCGGGGAACGCCCGGCGGAGGGCGTGCAGCGCGGGGACGGCGACGAGCAGGTCGCCGAGCTTGATCGCTCGGAGCACCACGAGCTCGGGTCGGCCGTCGGACGGGGGCAGGGTGGGTACGGCGGTCACGTGGCCCGACGCTACCGGCCCGGCACCGCGGCGTCCGCCGGGCGGCACCGGCTTGTCCACGGCGCGCCACAGGGCGGGGTCCGACTGGTCGAGGACACGGCGCGGCCGGTAGAGAGGGGTGTGGCCCTCTCCGACCGTCCGCTCCGCGGCGTCCTCTTCGACCGTGACGACACCCTGGTGGTCGACGTCCCCTACAACGCCGACCCGGGCCGGGTGGTGCCGGTGCCCGGTGCCGCCGACGCGGTCGCCGCGGCCCGCGCCGCGGGTCTCGCCGTCGGGGTCGTCACGAACCAGTCCGCGATCGCCAAGGGCCTGGCGACCCGCGACCAGGTCGACGCGACGAACGCCCGCGTCGACGGGCTCGTCGGCCCGTTCGACGTGTGGGAGGTCTGCCCGCACGACCGCGGCGACGACTGCGACTGCCGGAAGCCCCGTCCCGGCATGGTGCTGCGTGCCGCCGACCGGCTCGGGCTGGACGCCGCGGACCTGGTCGTCATCGGCGACATCGGCGCCGACGTCGGTGCCGCGGTCGCCGCGGGAGCGCAGGGGATCCTCGTGCCGACCGCGCGGACGATGCCGGCCGAGGTCGAGGCCGCCGCCACCGTCGCCGGTTCGGTCAGGGAAGCCGTGGCGCTCGTCGTCGCCCGCGCTGCCGGGGCGTCGGCATGAGCGACCAGGTGGCCGCGGGCGGACCTGCCGGGCGCCGGGTGCTGGTCGCCCGACTCGACTCGTTCGGGGACGTCCTGGTCGCCGGTCCCGCCGTCCGCGCCGTGGCCGCCGGCGCCGACCACGTCACGCTGCTCTGCGGCCCACAGGGTGCGCCGGCCGGGGCGCTCCTGCCCGGCGTCGACTCGCTCCGCGTCTGGGCCGCACCCTGGGTGACGGAGACCGTCCGCCCGCTCGACGACGCCGTGCTCGCCGAGTTCCGCGCGCTGGTCGCCGAGGAACGCCCCGACGAGGCGGTCGTCCTGACGTCGTTCCACCAGTCGCCGCTGCCGCTCGCGATGCTCCTGCGGCTCGCCGGGGTCCCCCGGGTCTCCGGCGCCTCGGTCGACCACCCCGGGTCCCTGCTCGACGTGCGACTGCGGCCCGGCGAGGACCTGCCCGAAGACGTCCCCGAACCCGAACGGGCCCTCCGCATCGCCGCCGCCGCGGGCTTCGCACTGCCGGACGGTGACGACGGGCGGCTCCGTGTCCGGCCGGACGACTCGGCGGTGCTCCCCGTCGAGGTCGCCGCGCTCGACCGGTACGTGGTCGTGCACCCGGGCGCCAGCGTGGAGGCCCGCTCGTGGCCGCCCGCCGCCCACCGTGCCCTCGTGGCCGCGTACGACCGGCTCGGCATCCCCGTGGTCGTCACCGGGTCGCCCGGCGAGCGGGACCTCACCGCCGAGGTCGCCGGCACCACCGGCATCGACCTGGGTGGTCGGACCAGCCCTGCCGTGCTGGCGACCGTCCTGGCCGGCGCCGAAGCGGTCGTCGTCGGCAACACCGGTCCCGCGCACCTGGCCGCGGCCGTCGGGGCCCGGATCGTCTCGCTGTTCTCCCCCGTCGTGCCCGCCGTGAAGTGGGCGCCGTACGCCGAGCACGTCGAACTGCTCGGCGACCAGGACGCCCCCTGCCGTCTCTCGCGCGCCCGCGAGTGCCCCGTCCCGGGCCACCCGTGCCTGTCCGGCGTGAGCGTCGACGAGGTCCTCGCGGCACACGAACGGCTCGTCGGATGCGCTCTGCGGACGAACGACGACTCCCTGCGAGGAGCGCCAGAAGCCCGTGCGTAGCGTGCAGCACTGCTTCTCCTTCTCCTTCTCCTCCTCCTGATCGACAGCGACCGAAAGGCAGTGCATGCGGATCCTCGTGTGGCACGTGCACGGCGGCTGGATGGACGCCTTCGTCCGCGGCCCGCACGAGTACCTCATCCCCACGACCCCCGCCCGTGACGGCTGGGGCCTCGGTCGTGGTGGCCGGAACTGGGGTACGAACGCCGTCGAGATCGCACCCGAGGACGTCGCCGACGCCGAGGTGGACCTGGTCGTCCTGCAGCGGCCCGAGGAACTCGAGGTCGCCCGCGAACTGCTCGGCGGTCGTGACGTGCCCGTCGTCTTCGTCGAGCACAACGCCCCGCGCATCGACGTGCCGGACAGCCTGCACCCCTTCCGGGACCGCGACGACGTGACCATCGCGCACGTCACGCACTGGAACGCCCTGATGTGGGACTGCGGCTCCACCCGGACGACCGTCGTCGAACACGGTGTCGTCGACCCCGGCCCGCTCTACACCGGCGAGCTCGAGCGGTTCGGCGCCGTCATCAACGAACCCGTCCGACGGAACCGCGTCGTCGGGACGGACCTGCTCCCCCGCTTCGGCGCCGTCGCCCCGGTCGACGTCTTCGGGATGGGCACCGAGAAGCTCGCCGGGCTCGGCTACGGCGACCTGCTGGTCGGCATGGGCGACGTCAAGCCGGACCCGATGCACGCGGCCCTCGCGCAGCGCCGGGCCTACGTGCACGCCAACCGGTGGACCTCCCTCGGACTCTCGCTCATCGAGTCGATGCACATGGCGATGCCAGTGCTGGTCCTCGCCACGACCGACGCCGCCCGGACCGTGCCCGCGGAGGCCGGCGCGATCGGGACCGACGTCGAGGAGCTGGTGCGGGCCTCCCGGACGCTGCTCGACGACCCGGACGAAGCACGCCGACGCGGCCTCGTCGCCCGGGAGGCCGTGCTCGCGCGGCACGCGTTGCCCCGGTTCCTGGCGGACTGGGACGAGTTGCTGGACGACGTGCGGTCGCGACACCGGTCGAGGACCGGCACCACGACCGCCGGTGCGGGTGCCACGGCACCCGCGGGGAGGAGCATCTGATGAAGATCGCCATGGTCTCGGAACACGCGAGCCCGCTCGCGACCCTCGGCGGCGTCGACGCCGGTGGTCAGAACGTCCACGTGGCCGCGCTGTCCGCCGCCCTGGCCGACGGCGGACACACCGTCACCGTCTACACGCGTCGAGACGACGCCTCGCTGCCGGTCCGCGTGCCGCTGCGGCCGGGTGTCGATGTCGTCCACGTCGACGCCGGTCCCGCGCGGCACGTCCCGAAGGACGACCTGCTCCCCTACATGGGCACGTTCGCGCAGGTGCTGGCGTCGGAGTGGTTCGTCGACCGACCCGACGTCGTGCACGGGCACTTCTGGATGTCCGGCCACGCGACCGTCGACGCCGTGAACCAGGTCCAGGCGCGGACCGGTGGCACCCGCATCCCCGTCGTGCAGACCTTCCACGCGCTCGGTGTCGTGAAGCGTCGCCACCAGGGCACGGCCGACACCAGCCCCGCCGAGCGCGAGTGGCTGGAGCCCGCCGTCGGCCGGAGTGCCGACCAGGTCGTCGCCACCTGCTCCGACGAGGCGTTCGAGCTGAAGAGCCTCGGCGTCCCCCTCCGCTCCATCTCCGTCGTCCCCTGCGGCGTCGACGTCGAGCTGTTCCGACCGGACGGCCCCGTCGAGGGACGCGGGCGGACCTTCCGCGTGCTCACCGCCTCCCGGCTCGTGCAGCGGAAGGGCGTCGGCACGACCATCGCCGCCGTCGCCCAGCTCGTCGCGGCCGGCCTTGACGTCGAACTCGTCATCGTCGGCGGTGCCGGCACGGCCGGTGCGGACCTGCCGGACGACCCGGAGTACCAGCGTCTGGACGCGCTGGCCCGCGGCCTCGGCATCCGCGACCACGTCTCGTTCCGCGGGCAGCTCGCCCAGGAGGCCATGGGCGCGGTGTACCGGAGTGCCGACGTCGTCGTGTGCGCACCCTGGTACGAGCCGTTCGGCATCGTCCCGCTGGAGGCGATGGCCTGCGGTGTGCCCGTGGTCGCCTCCCGCGTCGGCGGACTCATCGACACGGTCGTCGAGGACGCCACCGGGCTGCACGTCGAACCCCGCGACGAGGACGGCCTGGCCACCGCGCTCGGCGGGCTGCTCGACGACCCCGAGCGTCGTGCCGCCTACGGTCGCGCCGGTCGCCGCCGTGCCGAGTCCCGCTACACGTGGCAGAAGGTCGCCACCGACACCGAACGCGTCTACGAGCGGCTGGTCGCCGGCGGCCGGGTGCGTCCCGTCCGCCCGGTCGGCGGCATCGGAGCCGCCCCCACGACCACCCGCATCCCGGACTCCGTCCGCCCCGCCGAGGAGCAGTTGGCCGACGCCGCGCTCCCCATCACCGAGAGGAACGCCCGATGACCATCGAGCAGACCGGGATCGGCACGACCGAGACCCCGACCAGCACCCGCACGGTGCTCGACCACATCGCCGCGTCGGTGCCCGTCATCGCGTCCCTCGTCGACCACGGCGACCACATCGCCGCCTGGGCCGACGACATCGCGGGGCGCCTGGTCGCCGGACGTCGCCTGCTGGCCGCGGGCAACGGCGGCTCCGCGGCCGAGGCGCAGCACCTGACCTCGGAGCTGACCGGCCGCTTCGACGGGGACCGGCCGGCATACTCGGCGATCTCGCTGCACGCCGAGTCCTCCGCCGTCACCGCGATCGGCAACGACTACGGCTTCGAGGAGGTCTTCGCCCGCCAGGTCCGCGCCCACGCCCGCGCCGGGGACGTCGTCGTCCTGCTCAGCACCAGCGGCAGGAGCGCGAACCTGCTCGCCGCCGCAGCCGCCGCCCGTGACGCCGGAGCCCGGTCGATCGCGATGACCGGTGCGCTGCCGAACCCGCTCGCGAGCGTCGTGGACGACGTCATCGCCATCGACGGGCCGTCCGCCAACGTGCAGGAGGCCCAGCTCGTCCTCGTGCACGCCCTCTGCCGGGCCATGGAGCCCGCGCTCCGCCGTGGAGGCACCCGATGACCGACCGCCAGCTCCGCATCGTCGTCGTCGGCGACACCCTGCTCGACGTCGACGTCAGCGGCACCAGCGACCGGCTCAGCCCGGACGCCCCGGTGCCCGTCGTCGACGTCCGCTCGGACCAGCGCCGTGCCGGTGGCGCCGGGCTCGTCGCGACGATGCTCGCGAAGGACGGCCACGACGTCACGCTCGTCACGGTCCTCGGCGACGACGCGCCGGCCGACCAGCTCCGCTCGCTGCTCCCCGGCGTCCGGATCGTCGACGGGCCCTCTGGCGCACCGACCCCGGTGAAGACCCGGGTCCGCGTCGGTGAGCACGCCCTGGTCCGGATCGACGAGGGCTGTGACACCCCGCCGGTCCCAGCCGTGACGTCCGCGATGCGCGACGCCCTGGACGGCGCCGACGCGGTGATCGTCGCCGACTACGGCCGCGGGCTCACCGAGGCCGCCGAGATGCGGGCCGCGCTGCACGCCGTCGTCGCACACACCCCCCTCGTCTGGGACCCGCACCCGAAGGGCGCCACGCCGGTCGCCGGCAGCACCGTCGCGACGCCGAACGCCAGCGAGGCGCACCGCTTCACCGGCATCGTCGGCAGCGGGGTCGCCTTCGCCACCGACGCCGCCGCGGACCTCGTCGCCCGCTGGGACGTCCAGGCCGTCGCCGTCACGATGGGCGATCGCGGCGCCCTGGTCGGCAGCCGCACCCCTCGTGGAGCCGACTCCCGCTTCGTCCCGGCGCCGTCCGTCACCGCCGGTGACCCCTGCGGTGCCGGCGACCGGCTCGCCGCGGGCGTCGCCGTCGCGCTGGCCTCCGGTGCGGAGATCGCCGACGCCGTCACCGCGGGGGTCGAGGCCGCGTCGGCGTACCTCGCCGCCGGCGGCGTCGCCTCGCTCGTCGAGGGAGCCCCGCCCGCCCCGATCGCCGTCCCCGGCGCCGACCGCGACGCCCTGCGCGTGGTCCACGAGGTCCGGGCCGCCGGCGGCGTGGTCGTCGCCACCGGCGGCTGCTTCGACCTGCTGCACGCCGGCCACGCCCGCACACTGTCGGCAGCGCGGGCCCTCGGCGACTGCCTGGTCGTCTGCCTGAACTCGGACGAGTCCGTCCGCGGGCTGAAGGGTCCGGACCGGCCGATCATGGGGCAGGACGACCGCGTCGAGCTCCTGCTCGCCCTGGACTGCGTCGACGCGGTGGTCGTGTTCGACGAGTCCACCCCCGACGAGGCGCTCCGCCGCTTCCGTCCGGACGTCTGGGCGAAGGGTGGCGACTACACCGCCGACGAGCTGCCCGAGTCCGTGACCCTCGCCGAGTGGGGTGGCCGCGTCGTCACCGTGCCGTTCCACCCGGGCCGCTCCACCACCCGGCTCGCCGCCGCCATCGAACGTGTCGGCTGAACCGCACCCCGTCTTCCCTCCTCACCACAGCACCAGATCGCAAAGGACATCCATGCCCGTCCCCACCACCCCCATCGGCCGCGTCCTCGTCACCGGCGGCGCCTCCGGACTCGGCGCAGCCGTCGTGGCCGCCGTCACCGAGGCCGGCGGCACCCCGATCGTCCTCGACCTGCGCATCGACGCCGTCCCCGAGGGCGTCGACGCCGTCGCCGTGGACGTCTCGGACACCGACGCCGTCGAACGTGCCGTCGCCGCAGCGGTCGAGCGCCACGGTGGCCTGGACGCCGTCGTGACCGCCGCGGGCATCGACACCCCCGCTCCGATCGACGCCATCTCGTCCGGCAACTGGGAGAAGATCGTCGGCGTCAACCTCATCGGCACCGCCTCGACCGTCCGAGCCGCGCTCCCCGCGCTCGAGGCCACGCACGGCCGCGTCGTCACGATCTCGTCGTCCCTCGCCCTGCGCGGCGTCGGCCACGGCACCGCCTACTCGGCGTCGAAGTTCGGCGTCCGCGGGTTCTCGCAGGCCCTGGCCGCCGAGACCGCGGGCCGTGTCGGTGTCACCAACGTGATCCCGGCGGGCATGCGGACGAACTTCTTCGCCGACCGCACCGAGCAGTACAAGCCGGGTCCGGACGCGCAGCTCATCGAGCCGGAGTACGTCGCGAACTCGATCATCTTCGCCCTCTCGCAGCCGGCCGGGTGCGAGATCCGCGAGCTGTCGATCATGCCGGCGACGGAGCCCAGCTGGCCCTGACCGCGCCCACGCCCGACGCGCGCACCTGACGGACAGGAGGCCCGGTACCAGCTGGTACCGGGCCTCCCGTCCGTCTCCGGCCCGGCCGCCGCCGGCCCACCGACCCGCCGCCGAGGTCGCACGAACTGCCGCCTGGTGGGCTGCCCGGCAGCCGGTCCTGCGACCTCGGCGATGCGGGCACGGCACGTCGTGCGACCCCGGGAGGCCCGCGCCCGCCCCGGCGGACCGGCGCACCGCCGTCAGTTGGTGGCGAGCAGGTCCTCGACGTCCGCCAGGACCCGGTCCGGGGTGATCTCGTCGACGAAGGACGGATCGTGCTCGCAGCGTTCCGCGGTCCAGCCCACCTGGGTGACGTCGACCCCGCACACCGGGCAGCGCGTGACGAAGCTCATGAGGACGCGGTGCCGTCCGCGGTCGAGGGGGCCGGCGTTGATGACGTTGCCGAACCAGAACACGCCGACGGTGGGGGTGCCGACGGCGACGGCGAGGTGCCGCGGGCCGGAGTCGTCGCCGACCATCACGTCGGCGGCACCGAGCACGGCGGGCAACTCCACCAGCGGCAGGGTGCCGGTGAGGTCGTGCAGCCGTCGGGCGGCATCGGGGCCGACGGCCTCGGCGACGGACGCCCGGATCGCGGTCGCGGCCGGCCGGTCCGAGTCGTCCCCGACCAGCACGACGTCGTCGCCCGCCTCGAGCCGGGCGACCGCGACGGCGGCGAACCGCTCCGGGCTCCAGCGGCGGCGGGGATCGGTGGCGCCGGGGTGCATCGCGACGAGACGCCCGGCGACGCCGAGACGCTCTCCGACCGCAGCCCGCTCGTCGTCGGTGACCGTGAGACGGGGGTCGAGCGTGACCGGCTCCGCGCCGGCGAGCCCGACGACCTCGAGCGCCCGGAGCACCTCGTGCTGGTAGTAGACGTAGCGGACCCAGCGCTCGGTGGGGGTGGCGTCCTCGGTGGCGGTGCCGATCGAGTGCGCCGCGCCGAGCCGGAGCAGGAACGGGTTCGAGTTCCGGCCGCCGCCGTGCAGCTGCACCGCCAGGTCGAACCGGCCGTGCAGGCGGGCGAAGAAGTCCTCCAGGTCGGGGGCGCCCTCGCCACCGTCGCGGACCCCGGGCGACACGGGCAGCTCCTCGACGGCGTGCACGGCGTCGGTGCGGCCGGCCAGCAGCACGCGGGCCGTCGGCGTCCCGAGCAGGGTGATCCGGGCCTCCGGGTACGCGGCCGCCAGGGCCTCGATCGCCGGCATCGCGAACATCAGGTCACCGAGTCCCCCACCCCGGAGGACCGCGATCTCACGGACCCCCTCGAACCGTTCGCCGCCACGTCCGATCTGCACCACGCCTGTCGTCCTCCTCGGTGTCCGACGCGCCCCGGGAGTCCGTCGCACGTCCCTTCGTTCCTACCGACAGGCAGCCGTGCGGGTGCCGATCGACCGGTGCTGCTGCGCCCCGTGGACACCACGACGGACCCCGTGGGCGTGCACAGCAGCAGCAGTGCACCGTGGGGAGCCCCGGTGCACGCGACCGGACCACGACGAGAAGGACGCACATGGCGCTCGATGCCCCCACCACCACCGCTCCGTCGTCGGACGACTCGTCCGCGGACAGGATCACGGTGCTCGACCCCGTGACCGGTGAGGTGGCCTCGGAGACCCGTCGCAGCACGGCGGACGAGGTGCGTGACGCCGTCGCGCGGGCCCGGGCAGCGGCGACCGGGTGGGCGCGGACGGCTCCCGGCGAGCGTGGGGCGCTCCTCCGCGCCGCGGCCGAGCGGCTGCGGGACCACGCCGACGAGCTCGCGGCGATGAACACCCGCGAGACCGGCAAGGTGCCGGGCGACGCCCTCGGCGGGGTCGAGGCGGGCATCAACACGCTCATCCAGTACGCCGAGCTCGGCCCCCTGCACCGCGGTGAGGCGCTGCGCGGCAACCACGGCGCCGCCGACTTCGCGGTCCCGCACCCCCGGGGCGTCGTCCTCGCGCTGACCCCGTGGAACGACCCGGTGGCCGTGGCGTGCGGGATCCTCGGCGCAGCCATCGCCGCGGGCAACACCGTCGTCCACAAGGGCAGCGAGCGGAGCCCGGGCACGATCGCCCTGCTGAACCGCCTGCTCGCGGCCGAACTGCCCGAGGGCGTGCTCGTCGGGATCGACGGTGACGCCACGACGGGCGAACAGCTCCTGGCTGAGGACGGCATCGCGGTCTACGCGCACGTCGGCTCGACCGCGACGGGTGACCGTCTCGCCGAGGCAGCACTCCGCACCCGCGCGCACGTCATCCGCGAGAACGGCGGCAACGACGCGGCCGTCGTGGACGCCGACGTCGACCCGGTGTGGGCCGCCGACCAGGTCGCCCTCGGGGCGTTCGCGAACACCGGGCAGATCTGCACGAGCGTCGAGCGCGTCTACGTGCACCGCGACGTCGCCGAGGAGTTCACCGCCGCCCTGGTGCGGGCCGCCGAGCGCAAGACAGCCTCTGCCGCGGCCGACTTCGGCCCCCTGGTGGACGAGCGGCTCCGTGCCACGGTGCAGCAGCACGTCGACCAGGCCGTCGCCGCGGGCGCCCAGGTGCTGACCGGCGGCGCCGTGCCCGCGGGCGCCGGCACCTTCTACCCCGCCACCGTCCTCACCGGCTGCACCGACGACATGCTCGTCCTCACCGAGGAGACCTTCGGTCCGGTCGCCCCGATCCGCATCGTCGAGGACATGGCCGAGGGCCTGCGTCTCGCCGCGGAGGACCGCTACGGTCTGGCCGCGACCGTCCTGACCGGCGACACCGCGACCGCGCTGCAGGCCGCCGCCGAGCTGCCGGTCGGCACCGTGAAGATCAACGCCGTGTTCGGCGGGGCGCCCGGTGGCAGCGCGGAGCCGCGCGGCGCGTCGGGCTCCGGCTTCGGCTACGGCCCGCACCTGCTCGACGAGATGACGACGACCACCGTCGTGCACCTCGAGGCCGCCCCGCGACGCGCCACGGCCACCGCCGCGGGCAGCAGCGCCGTCGACCCGGCGACCGCCGGCAGCCACGACACCGACACCGCGACCGCCGAGGACGTCCGATGACCGCCGACGTCCGGGTGGTCCGCCGGGTCGTGGATTCCGTCGCCGCGGCCGAGCCGGTCGTCGTCGTGGTCGGCGACGTCATCCTCGACCGCTGGACGGTCGGCGCGGCCGAACGGGTCTCCCGTGAAGCGCCCGCGCCCGTCGTCCGGGTCACCGAGACGATCGCCGTCCCGGGAGGCGCGGCGAACACCGCCGTGAACGCCCGGGCCCTGGGTGCCCACGTCCGGATGGTCGCGCTGATCGGCGACGACGAGACCGGCCGGGTGCTCCGTGACCGCCTGGAGGCCGCCGGGGTCGACACTAGCTGGCTCGTGGCCGTGCCGGGAGCGACGACGACGAGCAAGGACCGGATCGTGGGCGGGGACCGCGTGGTCGTCCGGGTCGACGACCTGGCCGGCCCGCCGAATGCCGCGGACACCGCGCTGCTCGCCGAGGCGACCGCCGCTGCCGTGCAGGGCCGCGCGCCCTCGCAGGGCCACGCGCCGAGCACGGCCGGGTCCTCGGCCCCGACGGGCGTGCGGGCCGACGCCGTCGTGGTCTGCGACTACGACCTCGGGGTCGACGCGACCGCGATCGTCCCCGTGCTCGAACAGGACCGCCCCACCACCGTGGTCGTCGACGCGCACGACCTCAGCCGCTGGAGCACCCTGCGCCCCGACCTCGTCACCCCGAACGCGGGCGAGGCCGCCGCACTGCTCGGCCGTGACCTCGGTCAGGGCGCCGAGCGTGCCGGCACCGTGGTGGCCGCCCGCGACGAGGTCCTCGCGGTCACCGGCGCCCGGAACGCCGTCGTCACGCTCGACCGGAACGGCACCGTCCTGCTCGAGGACGGCGCGGTCCCGACCACCGACGTGCACCGTACCCGTGCCACCCCGGCGTCCGAGCAGCAGGCCTCCGGCGCCGGCGACACGTTCTGTGCCGCCGCCTCGGTCGCCCTCGCCGTGGCGACCCCGGTGCGCGACGCCGTCTCGTTCGCGCAGGCCGCCGCCGACGTCGTCGTGCGTGAGGCCGGGACCTCCGTGTGCACCGCCGACGCCCTCGTGGCGTCGGTGTCCGCCCCCGCCGAGACCGTCGTCGACCACGACCAGCTCGCCGGCGCGGTCGACGAGGCCCGTCGTGCCGGTCGTCGCATCGTCTTCACGAACGGCTGCTTCGACGTCGTCCACCGCGGACACACGACGTACCTGCGGCAGGCCAGCGAGCTCGGCGACCTGCTCGTCGTCGCGCTGAACGACGACGACTCGGTCCGCCGTCTCAAGGGACCCGAGCGGCCGATCAACACCGCCGAGGACCGCGCCGGCGTGCTCGCCGCCCTGGCCTGCGTCGACCTGGTGACGGTGTTCGCGACCGACACCCCCATCCCGCTCATCGAGCGCATCCGCCCCGACGTCTACGTCAAGGGTGGGGACTACTCCCCCGAGATGCTCAGCGAGACCGAGGTGGTCCGCGCGCACGGCGGCGAGGTCGTGATGGTCGACTACGTGGCCGAGCACTCCACGAGTGCGGTGGTCCGTCGGATCCGCGAGACGGCGGCCGGCAACGGCGCCGCTCCGGTCGCTCCGGCTGCCGACCCCGCTCCGGCCGGGCCAGGGGACGCATGACACGGGGCGCGCGGTGGTCCGGCGAGTGGGGTCGTCCGGCCGAGGTGACACCGACCGAGAGCGCCCCCGTCGACGTCGACGTCCTCGTCCCGACCGTCGGTCGGACCGCCGAGCTCGCCGCGACCCTCGCCGGGCTCGCCGCCCAGACCGAGGTCCCCTTCCGCCTGGTCCTCAGCGACCAGTCCGAGACCGGTGACGTCGCCGAGCGTCCGGCGGTCGCCGCGATGGTCCGCGTCCTGGAGGCCCAGGGCCGCCCCGTCACGCTGCTCACCCACCCGGAACGGCGCGGCCTCGCCGAGCACCGGCAGTTCCTGCTCGACCACGCCCACGCCGACGCCGTGCTGTTCCTCGACGACGACGTGTGGCTGGAGCCCGGCTCCGTGCAGCGCATGCTCGACGCCCTGCGCTCGCTCGACACCGGCTTCGTCGGCAGCGCCGTCCAGGGGCTGTCCTACCTGCAGGACCGCCGCCCGCACGAGACCGAGCCGTTCACGCTCTGGGACGGCCCGGTCGTCCCCGAGGTGGTCCGTCGTGGCACGCCGGGCTTCGACCGCTGGTCGCTGCACAACGCCGCGAACCTGGTGCACGTCGCCGCCGGACTCGACGTCGAACCGGGCGGCTGGTTGCCCTACCGGGTGGCCTGGGTCGGGGCCTGCGCGATGTACGACCGCGCCGCACTCGAGGCCGTCGGTGGCTTCCGCTTCTGGGAGTCGCTGCCGACCGGGCACGCGGGCGAGGACGTCGTCGCGCAGTGGCTCGTGATGGAGCGGTTCGGCGGCGTCGGCATCGTCCCCTCGGGAGCCGTGCACCTCGAGGCACCGACGACCGTGACGGACCGCTCGGTCGACGCTCCGGACGTCGTCTTCGCGCACGAGACGCACGAGACACACGACGCGCACCAGCACGAGCACGAGCACGAGCACGAGCAGCACTGACCGCACCGGGGTCATACCGCGGTAGGGGGTCGGACGCGACCGCAGCGGGATGGCAGGACGCCCGTCGCTCCGTAGCGTCGTACCCGTCGGCGAGGTCCGCCGGCGGGAGGAGCGACACCCGTGTTCGACCAGATCACCCCCTTCGTCGTCGACCTGGCGTCATCGCCGCTCGTCTACCTCGTCCTGTTCGTCCTCTGCCTGGTCGACGGGTTCTTCCCGCCGGTGCCGAGCGAGACGGCCCTCGTCGCCGTCGCCGCGGTGGCCGCGACCTCCGGACAGCCGGTCCTGGCCGTGGTGCTCGGCGCCGCTGCCCTCGGTGCGATCGCCGGGGACTCGATCGCCTACGCGATCGGCCGACGCGTCGGACTCAAGCGGCTCCGGAACGCCCGACGGCCCCGGATCGCGGCGGCGTTCGCGTTCGCCGAGCGGCAGATGCAGCGTCGGTCCGCCAGTCTCATCCTGATCGGGCGGTACATCCCGGTCGGACGCGTCGCGGTGAACATGACCGCCGGCGCCACGGGGCTGCCCTACCGACGGTTCCTCGGCATCAGTGCGGTGGCGGGCGTCGCCTGGAGTGCCACCTCGATCGGCATCGCGCTCGCCACCTCGTCGTTCCTGCACGAGCCGCTCGTCGCGGCCGCGGTCTCGATGGTCGTCGCCGGCGGCCTCGGCCTGGTGGTGGACCGGGTGGTCGGTAGGCTCCAGCGCAGGCGGGACGCACGTGCCGCCGCCACCGGCACCGTGACCGGCACCGTCACGAGCACGGACGCCGCCACGGTCACCGACCGGGAGGCACGCCCCACCCCCGCAACGGGCCGTCCGGTCCGCACCAGTCGGGCCGCGACGCCCCCGCGCACCGCCCCCTGCCCCCTCACCACCGGAGAGACCGCCCGACCGTGACCGACCGCACCAGCAGGAGCGCCGCGGACCAGAGCCCGGCCCGGACCCCGGCCCGGACAGTCCCCGGGACGTTCCGGGTCCCCGGGACGCGCCTGCGGGCCTCCCGGTCGGTCGTCCTCACCCGCGGTTCCCTCGTCGCCGCCGCCGTCACCCTGCTGGCGGTCGGTGCGCCGGTCGCGGCCGTCGTGCACGGCGTCCCCGTCCCGCTGGCGCTCCTGGTGACCGCGGTGCTCAGCGCGACGCTCCTGGTCGCACCGGCTCGGCCGCGCTCGGCGACGGCCGTCCACCTGCTCGCCCTCGCCGGACTCGGCGTCCTGACCGCCCCCGGCCGGGTCGGACCGTGGCCGCTACCCGTGACCGCGATGATCGGCCTGGCCGTGCTGCTCGTCGTCCTCGGACTCCGGACCGGGTGGCGGACCACGGCCGTCGCCTGGGGCGCGTCGACCGTCCTGACCCTGGTGCTCGTCGCCGCGACCCCCGACCGTTGGGCCGAACCGGAGGTCTGGGTGAGCACACTCGTCGTCTCGTCCGGCAGCGGCCTGCTCATCGGGGCCGCCGCGGTCCTGCTCGGGCAGCGCCGGAGCGTCGGCGCCGAGCTCGTCGCCGCGCGCCAGGACGCCGAGCAGCAGGCCGGAGCCCGCCGTGCGGTCGAGGAGCGTGCCCGGATCGCCCGGGAGCTGCACGACGTCGTCGCGCACAGCATGTCGGTCGTGCACATGCAGGCCGAGTCCGCGCCCTACCGGGTGGCGGACCTGCCCCCGGCGGCGCGGGCGGAGTTCCGGACGATCGCCGAGACCTCCCGCACCGCGCTGCGGGAGATGCGGCAGCTGCTCGGCACCCTCCGCGGTGAGGAGGACGCCGAGCGTGCCCCCCAGCCCGGGCTGTCGGACCTGCCGGCGCTCGTCGCGTCGACGCGGGCGGCAGGGCTCACGGTCACGCTGGACGTCCTCGGCGCAGCGGACTCCGCAGTCGACGACATGGTCGGCCGGGTCACGCAGCTCACCGTGTACCGCATCGTCCAGGAGGCGCTCGGCAACGTCGTCCGTCACGCCCCCGGAGCCGACACCACGGTGGCCGTCCGGGTGTCGGACGCCGCCGTCGAGGTGACCGTGACGAACGCCGCGGCGCCCCTCGCTCCCCCACCGCCGGCCGACGACGGCGGGTACGGCCTCGCCGGCATGCGCTCCCGCGTCGCCGCGCTCGACGGCTCACTCGACACGGGACGCACCACCGACGGCGGCTTCCGCGTCGCCGCGACCCTGCCCCACCACCCGGACGGAGACCCCCGATGACCCGAGTGCTCGTCGTCGACGACCAGGCCGTGTTCCGCATGGGACTCGTCGCGATCCTCGGCTCGCAGCCCGACCTCGAGGTCGTCGCGGAGGCCGGCGACGGTGCCGAGGCCGTCGCGCTCGGCATCGACCTGGAACCCGACGTCGTGCTGATGGACGTCCGGATGCCGGTGCTCGACGGCATCGAGGCGACACGACGCCTCACCGCGGCGCCGAGTGCACGGCCGGTCCGTGTCCTCATGCTGACGACGTTCGACATCGACGACTACGTGTTCGACGCGCTGCGGGCCGGGGCCAGCGGCTTCCTGCTCAAGGACGCCGGGGCCGAGGACCTGATCGCCGCCGTGCGGACCATCGCCGCCGGGGACGCCCTGCTCGCGCCCCGGGTCACCCGCCACCTGGTCGAGGCGTTCATCGCAGCGCCCCGACCCGCCGCGCCGGCCGCGGACGTGCTCACCGTCCTCACCGATCGGGAGCGGGACGTCTTCATGCTCATGGCGCGGGGACGCTCCAACGGGGAGATCGGCCGCGAGCTGTTCATCGCCGAGCAGACCGTCAAGACCCACGTCGGCCGGGTGCTGGCGAAGCTGCAGCTGCGGGACCGGGTGCACGCCGTGGTGCTGGCGTACGAGTCCGGCCTGGTCACCCCGGCCGGCTGAGTCGGACGGCCGGTCACGGCAGTCGCGTCGGTGCTGGCTGTCCTGGCTGTCCTGGCGGTCATGGCGGCGGTCACGACCGCTGCCGTGGCAGGATCGAGAGGGCGGCGGTCTCGGCGCCGGCGACGACAGGGACGAGGACACGATGGCCAGCTTCACCCGCGGGTTCGGCGGACGCCGCCGTGACGTCGACGACAGCAAGGTCCCGCCCGGGCAGACCCTGGTGCACGACTGGCCGGTCCTGTCCGCCGGCGCGACGCCGGAGATCGAGCCGTCCGAGTGGAGCTTCTCGATCCGCACCGAGTCCGGTCTGCACTCGTGGACGTGGGACGAGGTCCGGGCGCTCGGGCTCGAGGACGTCACGGTCGACATCCACTGCGTCACGCACTGGACGAAGCTCGGCATGGGCTGGCGCGGTGTCCCGCTCGACAAGCTGTTCGCCGAGGTCGAGACCTCGCTCGACTTCTGCATGGTGCACAGCTTCGGCGGGTACACCACGAACGTCCCGCTCGACGAGCTGCTCGAGGGCCAGGCGTGGATCGCGTTCGAGGCGGACGGCGAGCCCCTGACCCCGGAGCACGGCGGCCCGGCACGACTGCTCGTCCCACACCTGTACTTCTGGAAGAGCGCGAAGTGGGTCCGCGGCATCGTCATGCACGCTGAGGACGAGCCCGGGTTCTGGGAGAACGCCGGCTACAACATGCACGGCGACCCGTGGAAGGAAGAGCGGTACTGGTGAGCCTGCCCACTGCGCCGGTCCGACCGCTCCGCCGTCCCGCGTGGCACGACGCCACGGTCGTGGCGGTCGCCCCCGAGACGCCGAACGCCGGCCGACTGGTCCTCGACGTGCCGACCTGGCCAGGCAACGACCCCGGGCAGCACCTGGACCTGCGACTGACGGCCGAGGACGGCTACCAGGCCACCCGGTCGTACTCGATCGCCTCCGCCGGGGACGGCACCCGGATCACCCTCGCGGTGGACCGGGTCGAGGACGGCGAGGTCTCCCCGTTCCTGGTCGACGCCGTCGAGGTCGGTGACTCGCTCGAGGTGCACGGCCCGCTCGGCGGCTGGTTCGTCTGGCGCCCGGACGTGTCGGCGGAGCACCCCCGGCCCGTGCAGTTGATCGCCGGCGGCTCGGGCATCGTGCCAATGCTGCCGATGGTCACCGCGCACGCCGAGGCAGCCGACCCGTCGCCGTTCCGGATGCTCTACGCCGTCCGGACGCCCGCGGACGTCTTCTTCCGCGCTGAACTCGACGCGGCACTCGCCGTGGCGGACCGCGCACCGTTCACGCTCGAGGTCGTCTACAGCCGTCAGAGCCCGCCCGGAGCCGAGACGCCCGCCGGACGTCTCACCCGCGACGGGCTCGCCGCAGCGGTCCTGCCGCCGGAAGACGGGGCCCTGGTCTACGTGTGCGGCTCGACGCCGTTCGTGGAGCAGGTGTTGCGCTGGCTCGGCGAACTCGGGCACGACGTCACCGAGGTCCGGGCGGAGCGGTTCGGCGGAGCCTGACCCGACACGACGAGAGCAGGCGGCCCCGGGGTGGGACCGCCTGCTCTCGTCACGGGTGGTGGCGCAGGACCTACAGCTCCTCGACGAAGAACTTCTGCGCGTCCGACTTCCGGCCGGACGA
Source organism: Curtobacterium sp. PsM8 (assembly GCF_030433875.1). Lineage (NCBI taxonomy): Bacteria > Bacillati > Actinomycetota > Actinomycetes > Micrococcales > Microbacteriaceae > Curtobacterium > Curtobacterium sp. PsM8. Next base: position 68,711 of record NZ_JARUXD010000009.1, read on the forward strand.
GTCCTCGACCCAGATCTTGTACTCGAGCCACGTCGAGCCCTCGGGGAGGGTCACGTCGATGTCGGTGAACTTCCCGATGCCGCCGCCGGCCGTGTAGGTGGCGCGGTCGGTGAAGTGCAGGCCGTCGGACGACTGCTGGACGTGGAGCGTGCCATCGGTCGGCCGGGTGATCGTGGCGTCGCGTCGCGCGTGTCCGTGCGCGATGAAGATCGACTCGTCCGCGCCGTACCAGTCGTTGGTGACATCCGCCTTCGTGCCGGTCACGGAAAGGACGTTCGGCGTCCCCGGCTGCTTCGCGTCGTGCTCGGGCTCCGGCAGGGGCTCCGGCGCGGGGTTCGGGTCGGCCGGCACCGGCAGCGGGGTGAGCGTCGGGAGCGGACCGGGCGTCTCGGGCGGCGTGCCCGGTGCGGCGGCGGACCAGACGACGGACTCGACCTCCTGGAAGTACTGGTTGTTGACCTTCGTGCCGAACCGCAGCTCGAAGCTCGGGGAATCGGACTCGACGGACGCCGAGAAGTGGCCGCCGGCACCGACCTTGCCGGCCTGGTAGCCGTGGCCGGCGGCGATCTGGACGTCACGCACGCGCTCGGTGATCACGCCGTCGACGGTGATCCGCCCCTGGTCGTACACGGCGGAGGTCAGGGTGACGATGCCGTGGGCGAACACGTGGCCGCCGGAGCCCAGCTCCGGCGTGGTCGCGGCGGCCGAGACGGACGAGGTCGGGGCGGTCGCTGCCATCGCCGGGAGCGAGCCGACGACGGGGGCGCCGAGCGCCAGCACGAGGCCGGCGGCGGCGGTGATGAGGGTGCACTTCTTCTGCATGGGGTGGTGTTGCTCCTGCGTTCGGGGCGGATGGGCCGAGCAGGACTGTGCCACTGCAATCTGACGGTATTTCGGATGCAATGTCCATCGGTGTCGACCGGACGAACGGGCTCCCTGTCAACACCGCGCTCGAATGATGCGGGGAGATTGCGGGAAACCGCATGTCGGACCGATGACCCCACCTCGGGGGGTGACCGCTCCGAAGACATGCCCGGGACCTGCGGCGGACCACCCATCCGCCCGTCCTCCGGAGGCGACGAGGCCTCTGCGCCGGCGTGGGCGCGGGGACCCGAACCCTGCGCCCAGCCGGCACCCCCGGCGTGACGACGTCCCCGGTCCGCGATCCCCCGGCAGGGCGCCCGTGAACGACGGAACCCCCGACCGATGGCCGGGGGTTCCTGGTGTCCTCTGGAGGGACTGTCCGAGCGGATGACGAGATTCGAACTCGCGACCCTCACCTTGGCAAGGTGATGCGCTACCACTGCGCCACATCCGCATGCTGGTCACCGGGGTGACCAACGTCGACAACTGTACTCGACGACGGGCGCGATGCGGGCCTCCCGACCGCGTGTCGGGCGCGCCGGACGGAAGTCCCGCTCGCATGACCGGGGGTCGGGTTAGGGTCGGAGGCGTGACGACGACGTTCCGATGCAGCTCCCCGTCCGCCCTCGGCATCGACGCGGCGGGCGTCGACCGGCTGGTCACCGCCCTCGAGGGCGCGCCCGGCGTGGAGCCGCACAGCATCATGGTCCTCCGGCACGGCGAGGTCGCCGCCGGGGGCTGGTGGGCCCCGTTCGCCGCCGACCGGGTGCACCTGCTCTACTCGCTGAGCAAGAGCTTCACCGCGGCGGCCGTCGGGATCGCCGTCCGTGCCGGGCTCGTCGACCTGGACGCCACCGTGATCAGCCACTTCCCGGAGCTCGACGCCGAAGTCACCGACGAGCGCACCCGCCGGATGCGCGTCCGCCACCTGCTGGCGATGGCGAGCGGGCACCGAGCTGAGACCATCGAGCGCGCCCGGCAGCTCGACCCGACGAACACCGTCCGGGGCTTCCTGCTGCTGCCGGTGGACGAGGAGCCGGGCACCGTCTTCGCCTACAACCAGCCGTGCACGTACACGCTCGGCGAGATCGTGCGGCGGGTCAGCGGGACGTCGCTGCTCGAGTACCTGCGACCCCGGTTGTTCGCACCGCTCGGCATCGACGACTTCGCGTGGTGCCGGGACGACTCCGGCGCCGAACTCGGCTACAGCGGCGGGTACACGACGACCGACGCCGTCGCTGCCCTCGGACAGCTGTACCTGCAGGGTGGCGTGTGGAACGGCGAGCGGCTGCTCGACCAGGACTGGGTCGCCGCGGCCACCAGCACCCGCGTCGAGAACCCGGACGAGGCGAACCCGGACTGGTCGGTCGGCTACGGGTTCCAGTTCTGGATGGCCCGGCACGGGTTCCGCGGCGACGGTGCCTACGGGCAGTTCTGCATCGTGCTGCCGGAGCAGGACGTGGTCGTGGCGATGACCGGGCAGAGCCTCGACATGCAGGCCGTCCTCGACGCGGTGTGGGAACACCTGCTGCCGGCGATCGACCGGCCGGGGTCTGCCGAGGACGACGAGCGTCTCCGCGCACGACTCGCGGGCCTCGCGCTGCCGCCGGTTGTCGGCGGACCGCTCGGCGACCTGCCGGACGGATCCGCCTCGGTCGCCGGGTCACGGTCCGCGCGCCTGGGCGCCGGACTGGAGGCCCTGCACCTGTCCCAGGACACCGACCGCGGGTGGGTGCTCACCCTCCGCGACCCCTGGGGCGAGGTCGTCGCACCGGTCGGCGACGGCTCATGGGCGATCGACGGCGCGACGGCGACCAGCGGAGCCCGGGACGGCGACGAGCTGTCCATCGACGTCCGGTTCGTGGAGACCCCGCACCTGCTGCACGTCCGGTGGGACCTGGCGTCGGGCACCGCTTCGGCCGCCTGGGAGACCGAGCCGCTGCACGACGCCGCGTCGACCCTGCACCGCCCCGCCGACTGACAGCTGCTGCCGGGGACCGGCTCCGGGCGTTCCTGCACGGTGCGCGCGGTTCAGTGCGTCGCGCCGGTGACCACCGCGTGCGCGAACGACCACCGCGCGTCCCGCACGCCGGAGCACATGTACGCGCCGATGGACGGGTTGCACGGCTGGTCGCGGGTGGCCTCCCAGTAGGAGAGCACCTCGATGCCGTTCGCGACCGACCACGCGGCGAGGTCCTGGGCGTCCGCACGGGTGAAGACCTCGCCGGTGTCGTTGAGACCGACCATCGGCGTGAGGCCGATCATCGACAACCGGGCCGAGGCGCTGAGCCCGGCGTACGCGGGGATCGTCGCGAGCTGGCCGGCGGTCGCCACAGCGGCGGACTTCGCGGCGGCGCCCATCGGCCGAGTGCCCTGTCCGTAGTCCATCGCCATCAGGTTCACCGCGACCGGACGGACCCCGGCAGCGGCGAGGCCCCGGACGGCCGCGACCCCCTCGCCGAGGAGTCCCGTCGGCATCACCGGCAGCGTGAGGGAGACGTCGAGGTGACGACCCTTCGCGGCCTGTGCGGCGACGACCCGGGCGATGGCGGTCGCGCGACGCTGGTTCGCCGCCGTGTCGCCGAGCGCGGTGCCCTCGATGTCCAGGTCGATCCGGTCGACGCCGAACCGGTCGACGACCTGCTGGTAGGCCGCCTGCAGCTTCGCCGGGTCGGTGCACCGCAGCGCGAGTTCGCTGTTCACGGCACCGCCGAACGACACCACCACTTGGCCACCGCTCGCCTGGAACGCGGCGATGTTCGCGTGGAAGTCCTGCGGGCCGCCGATCCGGTACGCGTCGAAGCCCGCCCAGGCCGGGGTGCAGGCGTTGCCGCCGTTGTCCGAGACGACGAACGCCAGCGTGAAGGCCCGCATGCCGGTCTGCTTCGCGAAGGTCCGCAGGTCGGCGGTCGGCCAGAGCCCGAGGTCGACGTACGGGGCGATCAGGGTCCGACCAGCGCGCGGCTGGGTCAGTGGTGCCGGCACGGCGATCGGGGTGGGCGCCGGAGTGCTCGAGGCGGGCGGACCGGCGGGGACACCGGACACGGTGCAGGCGACGTCCGTGCCGGCCGGCAGGTCCAGCACGGTGCAGGCGGTCGGGACGACGGCGGCACCGCCGGTGGTCGTCGAGGTGAGCCCGAACGACGTCGCGGCTCCGGCGTCGAGCGTGGTGGCGTAGGACGGGGCGGAGGCGATGAAGCCGCCGGTGGTCGGGCTCGCGCTGGCATCCCAGATCGTGGCGACCCTGTCGGCGGTGGTGAAGCGGATGCGCCAGGGGGCGAGACGCAGAGCCGTCCGGTTCGTCACGCTGACCGAGGACTGGCTGCCGGTCGTCCAGGTGGCGGTGTGCAACCAGCCGACCGCGACGGTGCCGTCACGCCCGGTCGCCGGCTTCGGAGCCGGAGTCGGATTCGGCTTCGGCTTCGGCTTCGGACTCGGCTTCGGGGTGGCCGGCGGCTTGCCGGGCGTGGCTGCTCCCCCGTTCACCGAACACGGCGTCGCCGCACCGATGACCGTGCACGAGGTCGGCACCGTGCCCGCCTTCGGGACCTTCCGCGAGTCGATCCGGAACGAGGCCGTCGCTCCCTTCGCGATGTCCGGACGCGCCGTCACCCCGGCCAGGGTGAGCGACCCCTTCGCGCTCGACACCTTCCGGACGTCGCGGAACGTGCGGGCGTCCGACGCGTACGCGAACCGGATCGTCCAGCCGCGCCAGGTGGCGCCGGACCCGTTCGTGACGCCGACCGTGGAGCGGAACCCGGTGGACGTCAGCGCGCTGTTCTTCCACGAGACGGACACCTTCGGGGTCGCCGCGGCCGAGGCCGGCGGAGCAGTGACCGTCGTCGCGGTGACCGGGGACGCGAGCAGCGCCAGGAGCACGGCCGCCGGCAGGAACCGTCGGATCAGGGTCGGACGCCGCATGGGGCCACTCCTCGGGTCGGGAACCGCCCGCCGCCCCCTCGGGCCGGGCCTCGTGTTCCGTCAGCACCTATCGGCGGTGCGGCGGGATCCGTCGGCGTCAGCCGCAGAACTCGTAGGGCGGTGTCGCCTGCTGTCCGACCCAGACCAGGGCGACGTGCTCGCCGTCCCGACCGAGCTGGAAGGTGATGTGGCGCGAGCCGGCGTCGATCGTCCACGTCGTCGGCACCGCGGCCTGCTCCCCCGCTGACCCGCTCGGCAGCGCCGCCAGATCGGGGTGTGCTGCTTTGAGCTCCGCGATACTGCTGCCGACCCCCGTGCCCGCCGCGGTCTCCGGTCCGGTGACCGACGTCGCAGTCGACTGCGGACCGCCGATCTCGACGCCCGAGACCGTGCCGTCGCGGTCCTCGACGATGAGGCCCGGACTGGCCTCCCGGTGCCAGAACGAGGTCGCCGGAGACGCTGGGCAACCGCCGGAGTCCCGGGTGTAGGCCGCGCGGAGGTCGTCGACCTCGGCGGAGGTGCTGCCCCCGAGGGCGATCGGGCCGAGCTCGTCCCCGGAGATGGTCCACGTGTCGGGGTCGGACAGCGAGAAGGCGCTGCCTGACGCTGTCGGTGTCGCCGAGCTCGTCGGCGTGGGGGTCGCCCCCGTGTCCGACGACGTCGACGTGGGCGCCGTCGCTGTCACGGTCGCCGTCGGCGATGTGCTGTCCGGTGCACCCGGATCGACGGACGAGCAGGCGCTGGTCGACACGAGCGTGGCGACCACCACCGCGATGCCCACTCCACGGACGGCACGGCGGAAGGCGGTCCGGCCGGTGATCGAGAAGTCCCCCATGTGGCCGACGGTACCCGCGGACCCTCAGTGGCGGCTTCGTTCGAGTCTTCGAAGCACGACACGCACTCCTCGCCCGGACTTCCCAGCACGACCGCCCACGCTGGGCCTGACGCGCCGCCCATCGGGGGGCGGACCCGCCGCGTCGGACGACGTCACGAGGAGTCTGCAGTGCACAACGACGGAACCGACACCTGTCCCCACCACATGGACGGCGAACTGCCGGCCGGAGGTGACCACCTCGGCGGGTCGTTCGGCGACGCGCCGACGCTCGAGAGCTGGTACCCGCAGCGCCTCCGGGTCGAGCTGCTGCACCGGAACGGCATCGACGCCGACCCGCTGGGTGCCGACTTCGACTACGCCGCCGCCTTCGCCACGATCGACCTCGACGAGCTCAAGCGCGAGATCACCACGCTGCTGACGACGTCGGTCGACTGGTGGCCGGCCGACTACGGCAACTACGGCCCGCAGATGGTCCGGATGGCCTGGCACGCGGCCGGCACCTACCGCATCGCCGACGGCCGCGGTGGCGCCGGGACGGCCATGCAGCGCTTCGCCCCGATCGGCAGCTGGTGGGACAACGGCAACACCGACAAGTCCCGGCGGCTGCTGCAGCCGATCAAGCGGAAGTACGGCAACGCCCTGTCCTGGGCGGACCTGATGGTGCTGACCGGCAACTGCTCGCTGGAGCTGATGGGCCTGCCCACCTACGGCTTCGGCGGCGGACGGCTGGACGCGTGGGAGCCGGACGACGGTACGTGGTGGGGCCCCGAGGTGTGGGACCCGCACCAGGCACACCAGGGCGACGACATGGTCTCGCGTGACGAGCGGTGGACCGGACGGAACGGTGACGCCGACTACGACCTGCAGAGCCCGCTCGCCGCGTCGCACCAGGCACTCATCTACGTGAACCCCGAGGGACCGTACGCGAACGGCGACCCGATGGGCTCGGCTCGTGACATCCGCATCACCTTCACCCGGATGGCGATGAACGACGAGGAGACCGTCGCGCTCATCGCCGGTGGGCACGCGTTCGGCAAGAGCCACGGCCAGGTGCCCGCATCGGACATCGGCCCCTCGCCCGAGCTCGCACCGATCGAGTCGATGGGCCTCGGCTGGCACAACCCGGTCGGCACCGGCAACGGGCAGTACACCTCCACCAACGGCATCGAGGGCAGCTGGACCCCGAACCCGACGCAGTGGGACAACACCTACCTGGAGAACCTGTTCCGGTACGACTTCGAGCAGACGAAGAGCCCGGCCGGTGCGCTGCAGTGGACCCCGACCGACCCGGACGCCCCGAAGACGCCCGACGCGCACGTTCCCGGGCAGATGAACCCCCTGATGATGATGACCTCGGACATCGCACTGAAGGTCGACCCGGCCTACCGGGAGGTCTGCGAGCGCTTCCTCGCCGACTTCGACCTCTTCACGCTCGCATTCTCGAAGGCCTGGTACAAGCTGACGCACCGCGACATGGGGCCGAAGCACCGCTACCTCGGCCCGGAGGTCACCATCGCCGACGACCTGCTCTGGCAGGACCCGCTGCCCGAGAACGAGGGCGCACCCCTCGACGCGTCCGACGTCGCGGCGCTGCAGCAGGCGACGCTCGCCACCGGTCAGTCCGTCTCCGACCTCGTCTTCACGGCGTTCTCGGCGGCCTCGACCTACCGCGACAGCGACAAGCGCGGTGGCGCGAACGGCGGCCGCCTGGCCCTGGCGCCGCAGAAGGACTGGGCGGTGAACCGTCGCACGGTCCCCGTGATCGCCGCCCTGCGCCAGGTGCAGGCGGACTTCGCCCGGACCTCCGGCAAGCAGGTGTCCCTGGCCGACCTCATCGTCCTGGGCGGGTGCGCGGCGGTCGAGCAGGCCGCACGGGCCGCCGGTACGGAGACGAGCGTGCCGTTCACCCCCGGTCGCGTCGACACCACCCAGGAGCTCACCGACATCGAGATGTTCGAGTGGCTCCGTCCGGTCGCGGACGGGTTCCGGAACTTCCTGTCGCCGCGCTTCGCCGAGTTCGCACCCGGCGTCGCCCCCGAGTCCGTGTTCCTGGACAAGGCGAACCTGCTCACGCTCACCGCTCCGGAGTGGACCGTGCTCACCGCCGGCCTCCGCTCGCTCGGCGCGAACTGGGACGGCTCGGACACCGGCGTGCTCACCGACCGGGTCGGCGTGCTCAGCACCGACTGGTTCGTGCACCTCACCGACACGGACCTCGACTGGACGCCGGACGACGAGTCGGAGACGACCTTCACCGGTCGGACGAAGGCCACCGGCGAGGCTCGCTTCACCGCCACCCGGCACGACCTGTTGTTCGGCTCGAACGCGCAGCTGCGGTCGATCGTCGACGCCTACGCGGGTCCCGACGGCCAGGAGCGCTTCGTCCGCGACTTCGTCCGCGTCTGGGACAAGGTCATGATGCTCGACCGCTTCGACGTCAAGGGGCACCGCCGGTACGGACCGATGGCGGCCTGACCGCGTCGGGTCGCGGACGCGACCACCTGACGGACGGGAGGCCCCGTGCCAGGGGGTACCCGGCCTACCCTACCGCCTGGGGTCGGGCGACCGGTACCGCTCCCCCCGGTGCCGTTGGCGTTCAGT